>JBIIZE010000180.1:0-4957 GCA_044346435.1 Burkholderiales bacterium | reverse complement strand
GCCGGTGACATGCGGATCTGGGGCATCCCGCTGGTCTATGTCTACCTGTTCTGCGCCTGGGCCGTACTGATCGCGGCGATGGCGCTGATCATTGAACGCCGGGACCAGTGACATGCTGACCGGCGCGCTGATCGTCGTCATCTCCTTCCTTTACGTCGGCCTGCTGTTCGCCATTGCTCACTACGGCAACAAACGCGCCGACGCCGGCCGCAGCATCATCGCCAACCCCTATATCTATACGCTGTCGCTGGCGGTGTACTGCACGTCCTGGACTTTTTACGGCAGCGTCGGGCGCGCCGCGACCAGCGGCATCGGCTTCCTGCCGATCTATCTCGGTCCGACATTGATGGCCGCACTGTGGTGGTATGTGCTGCTGAAAATGGTGCGCATCAGCAAGGCCCATCGCATTACCTCGATTGCTGACTTCATTGCCTCGCGCTACGGCAAAAGCCATGTACTGGGCGGACTGGTCACCATCATTGCCGTCCTCGGCATCGTGCCCTACATTGCTTTGCAGCTGAAAGCGATTTCCGCCAGTTTCTCGACCATCCTGCAGTATCCGAACAATCTGATTTCTGCGGCCCCTGAAGCCCTGCCTTTCCTTCAGGACAACACTTTTTACGTTGCCATGCTGCTGGCGGCGTTCACCATCCTCTTCGGAACCCGGCATCTTGACGCTACCGAGCGGCATGAGGGCCTTGTGGCCGCCATTGCCTTCGAATCCATCGTCAAACTGGTGGCGTTTGTCGCGGTCGGGATTTTTGTGACCTTCGGCATGTTTGACGGTTTTGATGATCTGTTCAGCAAGGCAGCAGCAGTGCCAGAACTCAATGCGCTGCTGGTGCAAGGTGGCGCCGCCGGCAACTACATGACGTGGGCTTCGCTGACCATTCTGTCGATGCTGGCTATTATCCTGCTGCCAAGGCAGTTCCAGGTCGCCGTTGTTGAAAACGTCAATGAACGCCATCTCAACAAAGCCATCTGGCTGTTTCCGTTGTACCTGCTGGCGATCAATATTTTCGTGTTGCCCATTGCGCTCGGCGGCATGATGCATTTCCCGGCAGGCACTGTCGATGCGGACACCTTCGTGCTGACCCTGCCGCTTTCAGAGGGAAGAACCTGGCTGGCCCTGCTCGCCTTTGTCGGCGGCCTCTCCGCATCCACCGGCATGGTCATTGTCGAAACCATCGCCTTGTCGACCATGGTCTGCAATGACCTGGTGATGCCCATCCTGCTGCGTCTGAAAGCCCTGCGACTGACCGAACGCGCCGACCTGTCCAATCTGCTGATCGGCATCCGCCGTGCCGCCATCGTGTTTGTGCTGGTATTGGGATATGTTTATTTCTACCTTGCCGGTGAAGCCTATGCATTGGTATCCATCGGATTGATTTCGTTCTCGGCTGTCGCACAGTTTGCACCGGCCATGCTCGGCGGCCTGTTCTGGAAAGGCGGCACACGCCTTGGCGCGCTGTCCGGATTGAGCGCCGGCTTTCTGATCTGGCTGTATTCCCTGCTGCTGCCCTCCTTTGCCAAATCCGGATGGCTGCCGATCACCTTCCTCACTGAAGGGATTCTCGGCATCGACCTGTTCAAACCGCAGCAGCTGTTCGGCCTGCAGGGCATGGACGAAATCTCGCACTGCCTGTTCTGGAGCATGATCGCCAACATCGGCCTTTATGTCAGCGTGTCGCTTTGGAGGCGGCCGACCGCGGCGGAGCACAGCCAGGCCAATCTGTTCGTCGATGTTCTACGCCACGTCGCCGCCGGCAGCGGCCCCCGGTTCTGGCGTGGCAGCGCGACGGTAGCCGACCTGCAGACCCTGCTCGGCCGGTTTATCGGACCTGAACGCGCCAGCGAATCATTTGCCGCTTATGCACGCAGCCAGGGCATCAACGGCGTCGATCAACTGACTGCGAACGCCGTACTGGTGCATTACGTCGAGTCGCAAATCGCCGGCGCCATCGGCAGCGCCTCCGCACGAGACATGGTGGCTTCGGTCGTGATCGAGGAGCCACTCGCTCTCGAGGAGGTGATGACCATCATCGACGAAGCTTCGCAGGCATTGGCCTACAGCCGCCAGTTGGAACAGAAATCGCGCGAGCTGGAAGCTGCCACCAATGAGCTGCGCGGCGCCAACCAGCGGCTTCAGGAACTGGATCGACTGAAGGATGACTTCATTTCCACAGTCACCCACGAACTGCGTACGCCGCTGACTTCAATTCGCGCCTTCTCAGAGATTCTCGGCGATAACCCCAACCTCGAAACCGCGCAACGCGCGAAATTCCTCGGCATCATCACCCGTGAATCCGAGCGGCTGACGCGCCTGATCAATCAGGTGCTGGATCTTGCCAAAATCGAATCCGGCGCCGCTGAATGGCATCCCAGTGCACTGGACATGCGCGAAGTCATTGAAGATGCCGCCACTGCGCTCAGTCAGATCTACAAGGAACGCGGCATCAAGCTCACAACCGGACTCCCGGACGCACTTCCTGTGGTTTACGCAGACCGTGACCGGATTTTCCAGGTCGTTCTCAACCTGCTGTCGAATGCCGCGAATTTCTGCGACAAACCGGACAGCAGGGTTCATGTCTCGGTCATTGTCGAGGAAATCGCATTGCGAATTGAAATTGCCGATAACGGCATCGGCATCAGTGCCAATGACCAGTCGTTCATTTTCGAAAAATTCCGACAGGTCAGTGACACTACGTCGGGCAAACCCAAAGGCAGCGGTCTGGGTCTCGCCATTTCACGGGAGATCGTACAGCACTACAAAGGACGCCTGTGGGTGGTCAGTACACCGGGAATCGGCTCAACCTTTTCGTTCACATTGCCGCTGCCGCGCAGCAAGCTGGCGTTTCTCGCAGCCTGATCCTCATGCCCGTACATGCATTGATCGTAGAGGACGAGGAAAGCATCCTGCTGTCTTTGGAATTTCTGCTGACACAGGCGGGTTTCAGCGTCGCCACTGCAAAGGACGGGGCCGCGGCCCTTAAATCGGCCGCTGCCCGCGCCCCCGATCTGGTTTTGCTGGATGTCATGCTGCCGCTGATAGACGGTTTTGAAGTCTGCCGGCAGATGCGCGCCAACCCTGTGCTGCGCAACACACGGATCATGATGGTCACTGCTCGCGGCCGCGACACCGAGGTTGAACAAGGTCTGTCGCTGGGTGCGGATGCCTTCCTGACCAAACCGTTCTCAACCCGGGAATTGATGGAAAAAATCCGTGCCCTGCTCGCCACCGGCAATCCTGCCGGCTGAACCTTACTGCTCGACGTAATCGAGCGCGTAGCCCCTGCCGTACAAGGTCCGCACCACCAGACCGGTGGTGCCGATCTTTTTGCGCAGACGGTGCACATAGACTTCGATGGCGTTATGGCTGACTTCCTGGTCGTAGGTATAAATCTGCTCGACCAGTTGCTCCTTGCTCACCGGCCGGCCAAACCGCCTGACCAGCACTTCGAGCACGCTCAGCTCATGCAGTGACAACGGCAAGGCGTGACCGCTGATCGACGCGGTTCGGGTTGCGGGATCGAAACTCAATTCGCGGTAGGTCAGTACCGGTGTTGCCACCCCATGTCCGCGGCGCAGCAATGCCCTTACCCGGGCCTGAAGCTCATTCAGGCTGAACGGTTTGACCAGGTAATCATCAGCCCCCAGATCCAACCCGGCGACTTTTTCTTCGGGTTGCTCTCGTCCGGACAGGATCAGCACCGGCAAAGTCGAATTGCGGCGCCGCAATCGCCGCAGGACCTCCAGACCGTCGATCTTGGGGAGTCCGATATCCAGAATCAGCAGGCCGAATTCAGCGCCTTTAAGAGCTTCGTCGGCATCCAGTCCATTGGCCACCCAGTCCACCGCGAATCCTGACTGTGTCAGCGCAAAACGCAACGCTTCCGCCAGCGCGGCATCGTCCTCGCTGATCAGAATTCGCACGTCGCCCCCTCCGGCAGAAATATCATAAGCATTTGTTTATGAACAATATTATTTTAACCATCGCACTCACCATCCAATCCGGCGAGGCTTCGCCATTGTAGGGCCTCAGTTCAGGATTTTGTAAGCATTTTTCAATAGGATGTCCAAGGGAAATTTCAAGAATAACAAGGCGGAAACCGCCACGATCTCCCATCGGATTTTTAACCAAAGGAGGGTTGCATGCAGCTATCCCAACGTCACGAAGAGTATTGGCGGAAGAATCTGGTCGTTACGGCCATTCTGCTTGGAATCTGGTTTATCGCCACGTTCATTGTCGGCTGGAACGCACGCGCACTGAACGACATCACGTTCCTCGGATTCCCGCTCGGTTTCTACATGTCGGCGCAGGGCTCGCTGATCATCTACGTGGTGATCATCGGCGTCTACGCCCTCTACATGAAAAAGCTCGACAAGGAATATGACGTCGACGAAGGAGACCTGGGATGAGCACCTTCTCGCAATCTGCGTTTAACACGCAGCTGAAGAAAACCTACTCTTGGTATGTCGGTGGTTTTCTGGTGTTTCTGGTTCTGCTCGCCATAGCGGAGCAGATGGGCCTGCCTAAAGTCTGGATCGGCTACGTATTCCTGTTTGCAACCGTGGCACTGTATGCCGGCATCGGCATCATGAGCCGCACCGCCGAAGTGTCGGAATACTATGTCGCTGGACGGCGGGTCCCCGCCCTGTTCAACGGCATGGCGACCGGCGCGGACTGGATGAGCGCGGCGTCCTTCATCGGCATGGCCGGCACATTGTTCCTGTCGGGTTATGACGGCCTTGCCTTTGTCATGGGCTGGACCGGTGGCTACTGCCTGGTGGCGCTGTTCCTCGCACCCTATCTGCGAAAGTTCGGTCAGTTCACGATCCCGGACTTCCTCGGTGCCCGTTACGGCGGCAACATCATCCGCACCATCGGCATCATTGCTGCCATCACCTGCTCCTTCGTTTACGTGGTGGCGCAGATTTACGGCGTGGGCCTGATCAC
>JBIIZE010000208.1:0-4524 GCA_044346435.1 Burkholderiales bacterium | reverse complement strand
GTTGCATCACGGCAGCGGCGTTGTTGAAGTGACCACCGGGCGCGAAGGTCCGATGAATGTTGTCGAGGTGCTGGACCGCGGACCGGGCATACCGCCCGAACAGGCCACACGCATGCTGCAACCGTTCACGCGCATGAACACGGCGCGTTCCACCAGCGGCACCGGCCTGGGACTGGCGATTGTTGATCGCATCGCCAGGCTGCACGGCGGTCAGGTACAACTACTGCAGCGTGAAGGCGGCGGGTTGCGTGCCCGCGTCGAAATGCCGATCGCCTAGCGGCGCAGCCGGAACGAGGTGTTGCGCAGCCGGATCGACAGCACGCGCGCCATGGCAAACAGGAAGTCGCGGGCCAGCGCGGGCTCTGCTTCACCGAACTCGGCAAAGTTTTCATAAGGCAGCAGCAGCAACGTGCCGTCGGCCACCGCCCAAACGTTCGCCGAACGCGGCTGGCTGTCAAAAAAGGATTGTTCTCCGAGAATGCTGCCGGTGGTGATGCGCGCCAGCGAGGTCATGCTGACGCCGTCAACCTGGGTCACGCCCACCTCCAGCATGCCGGCCGCCACCAGATAAAGCGTGCGATCAGGGGCGCCACGCTGGATCACCACTTCACTCGCACGAAAATGTCGCGGCGTGGTGCGCGCCAGCAGCTTTTGCCAGCTCAATTCCTCCCAATGCGGCAGCGCCAGTACGTCGGGCGCATTGCGCGAGGGTTCCATGCGCTTGAAAACGGCCACCCAGTCAATCTCGCTCATCGCAGTTCCTGACGAAGCATGGAGAACATGGATTATAAGGCCCCGTCGGGCTGCCGCGCGCTGCGGACTCAGCGGCCGGGATGCTTAGTCGACGATCCGGTCCGTGGTGGTGACCGCATGACTGATCAGGACCACCGCTTCGGCAACGATACCTTCCCCGCGGCCGACAAAGCCCAGCTTTTCCGCCGTTTTCGCCTTGATATTCACGTCATCCACAGCCACACCAAGATCGGCGGCGATGTTGGCGCGCATGGCGGGAATATGCGGCGCCATTTTCGGCGCCTGTGCGATGATCGTCGCATCAATATTCACCACCGCAAGCTGGCGCTGCTGCAGCAACTGCACCACGGCGCGCAACAACTCGCGGCTGTCGATTCCCTTGTAACGCGGATCCGTATCGGGAAAATGTTTGCCGATGTCACCCAGTCCTGCGGCGCCGATCAGCGCGTCGCACAAGGCATGCAGCAGAACGTCGGCATCGGAATGCCCGGCGAGTCCGCGTTCAAAAGGGATAGTCACGCCGCCGATGATCAGCGGCCGCCCCTCAACCAGCGCATGCACATCAAAACCCTGCCCGATACGCATCTTCACTTCCCTGTTTTTCCAAGTATGAGTTCGGCCAGCGCCAGGTCTTCAGGATAAGTCACTTTGAAGTTGGTGGCGCTGCCCGGCACCAGCCGCGGTTTCGCGCCGGTCTGCTCAACAGCGCTCGATTCATCAGTGACCGCGGCGATATCCGCGCGACGCAGCGCTTCGATCAGCACGCGGCAACGGAACATCTGCGGCGTCTGCGCCCGCCACAGGTGGTCGCGCCCCTCGGTCTGCACGGCTTCCTGCGCGGCATTGGCACGTTTCAGCGTATCGGCCACCGGCACCGCCAGCAGCCCACCGACTTCACTGTCGCCGATTTCCGCGATCAGGCGATCAATGTCTGTCGCACTCAGACAGGGCCGCGCCGCATCGTGCACCAGCACCCAGTCATTGGCATCAAGCGCATCATTCGCCGCCAGCAGCCCGTTGAATACGCTGGCCGCGCGGGTTTCGCCGCCGCAATACAGTGCGCTGAGTTTGGCCTCGCAGCCCCGCCAGTCGCAACGGCCGAATTGCGTATCGCCGGGCGCCAGCACCACAAAAACCTGTTCGATCCGTGGATGCGCGCATAAACGATGCACGGCATGTTCAATCAGCGGCCGGCCGGCCAGCGGTGCATATTGTTTGGGCGAGCCCGCACCCATGCGCGATCCGCTGCCTGCGGCAGGAATCAGCGCGACATACCGAGGTGATGCATTGTTGTCAGTCTTCGCATTCATGGGGACAGGTCTGGACTCTGGCATTGATGCCGGGATTTATCCTGGAACGATCCTGCAATGGCCCCGAAAAATCGCCCAAGGGTCTCGTAATTTACTGATTTTATTGGCATTATAGCAGCGAGTTTTGGTAAAAAGCCGGCCCCCTCAACTACACGGCAAGCGCTCCGCAGCATGCATACGCTCCCGCAAAACCTGCCCACCGAAAGCGGTCGCACCCTCATCGCAATCGCGCGTGAGGCCATTGCACGCCGCCTGAACCTGGAAACAACCCGCAATTTACCTGACGCCGACTGGTTGCGCGTCACAGGAGCCAGTTACGTAACACTGATGCACGAAGGCCGGTTGCGCGGCCGCACCGGCACTTTGAATGCCTACCGTACACTCGCCGAAGATGTCATGGCCAATGCCGTGGCTGCAGCCTGCAGCGATCTGCGTTTCAAGCCGCTGAGCCGGGACGAATGGCCGCACACACGCATTGAAGTCTGCGTACTGTCACCACTCGAAACGCTGCAAACCGCAGAAGAAGCCGCAATGCTGGCAGAACTGCGCCCCGGTACCGACGGCGTCACCCTGGAATACGGCCGTCATCGCAGCAGCTTCCTCCCCGAAATGTGGAATCAGTCCACTGACGCCCGTGATTTCCTCGCCCACCTCAAATATCAGGCAGGACTGCCCCCGGATTTCTGGAGCCCTGAAGTCCGGATCGCGCGGTATACCGCGATCAAATGGCAGGAAAACGAGCCAAGCATCTGACCCCCCTGAGCAGCAGATCCGTCCGTCAGGAAGTCCACTTGCAGGGGATCAGAACTTGCGGAATAGCTGATACGGCTGAACTGTTACACCACCCGCTATTCCCCCTTGATTTAGCGCAGGAAAAGACTATGCTGAATCAATAAAAAAACAATATTCAATATCTGCTGCATCAACGACCATGTCTCCATTCATGGCGGCAGAAAACACTCCTAACAGGGGGAGTAGGCTGATGCGCAACTGGAAGCTGCCTGTTTTTGCCACGCTGGCCTATTTTCTTGCCGGTTCGCTCTGGATACTGGCAGGACATTTCCTGAGCGGCACGTTCTACCCGAGTGACGGCGCTTCGCTGTTTGAGCTGGTCAAGGGACTGGTTTTTGTCGGCATTACCGCCACTGTCCTGTTCATTGCACTGACTTATCTGGATCAGCGCAACGCGGACAACATGATCGCGGGCGATCTCGGTGCCGAATTCAACCGCTCGCTTCGCCATGGCGATTTTGTCGCACGCTGGCTGCCCGCACTGGTTGTCGTACTTTACCTGGCCATTTTCATGATTATTGCCGCCGCCCTGTGGTGGGTGCGCGAACACACGCTGATTGGCGGTGAAAAGTCGGCGCTGTCGCTGCAAAAGGCGCAGGCAGCGCAAATGAGCAGTTCGCTGGACATCATCAACTTTACGCTGCGTGATATTGCTCACGATGTCGCCAATAGCCGGCAACAACTTCCTTCTGAAAAACTGCGCGGCTACATCCCCGATGTCGCATCATCCGTCGCCAACATCGGTTACACGGATGCCTCTGGCAAAGTCATCGCACACACCAACACTGCTGCCGTCAATCTGGATTTCGCATCAAGGAGTTATTTCAAGTTTCATCGCGACAATCCCGACAGTGGCTTTCACTTGTCCGAGCCCTTCATCGGCACTGCAGTCGTCCGGGCACTGATCATCGCCAGCCGTCCGATCCACACACCTTCCGGAAAATTCTCGGGCGTCGTCACTGCAGTCATTGACCCTGCAATCTTCGGCGCTTACTGGCGGCAATCATCCGACTCTGACACCACGATTTCGGTCTACGACAGCAATGACAAGCTGCTGCTGCGCAGCCCCTATGTGGAAACAGCCATCGGCCATGCCGACTGGCAACCGCTCTCGGCACTATCGGAAGTCAAAGAGGGGAATTCAATAGCTTTCCGCGCCACCAGCCCCATCGACGGTGTGGACCGCGTCTACGGCGCAGGTGCCATACCCGGATACCCGAAGCTTCGCCTGATCGTCGGACTCAACCAGTCCCAGATGCTGGAAAGCTGGTTCGCCTTTGCAGTCACCAGCCTGAGCATCTATCTGCTGGTAGCGAGCGGGCTGGCCGCACTGACCTTCGCCCTGTTGCGACAACTCCGGGAACGCCTGATCCTGCAGCGAAAAGCCGCTGAACTCGCACGTTATCCGTTGCAGAACCGAAATCCGGTAATGACGGTGACCCCGAGCGGAAAAAAACTGTTCCTGAACAATGCGGCACGGCAATTGCTTCAGGCCGTCAAGGGAAAACCGGCGGAGTTTCTTGAGCAGGAGCTCGTCGCGATAGCCGTCGAAAAAAAACCCGGACTGCGCGAGTTTGCCATCGGCACCCATATATGGTCGGCGTCCTTTGTGCCGCACCCTCCGGATTTCTGCGATATCTACCTGACTGACGTGACCACCGCCCGGCAG
>JBIIZE010000178.1:0-4980 GCA_044346435.1 Burkholderiales bacterium | reverse complement strand
CGATTGGCCGACGGTGCGGCAATGCCGCCGCCGAAGGCCCGCAACAGCGCCTGCGCCACCGGATGCGATGGCACACGGATCGCAACGGTGTCCTGTCCGCCGGTGACGGCATCAGGCACTGTTGCGCTGCGCTTGAGTACCAGCGTCAGAGGGCCGGGCCAGAATTTTTGGGCGAGCGATTGAGCCGACGGCGGAATGTCGCGTGCCCAGTGGGGCAGCTCTGCCGCATCGGCGATGTGTACGATCAGGGGATGATCAGCAGGGCGGCCTTTGGCGGCAAACACTTTGCACACCGCATCCGTGTTCGATGCATCCGCACCGAGGCCGTAGACGGTTTCAGTCGGAAACGCGACGAGTTCGCCGGCCTTCAGTACGGCGACGGCACGAGCGATGTCGAGTTCGGGAACAGAATGCGTCATCGGCAAAGTATGGCGCAGCGCAGAAAAAATATCAATTAAAACAATTACTTATAGTGCGCTGCCGGAATGCGATGTGGCAGCGAATCAAACCGCCATCGCCAGGGCCTTGAACTGCTTCGACAGCTTCAGCCCCTGCGACTGATAGTTCGATCCGATGTTCACGCCGTAAAGCGTTTCAGGTTCGCCGAGCAGGCGTTCGTAAATCAGCCGGCCGACGTCCTGGCCGTGTTCGATCATGAAGGGCACGTCGTGCGAACGCACTTCGAGCACGGCGCGCGCGCCCTTGAGATTGTTGGTGCCGTAACCGAAGCCGGGATCAAAAAAGCCGGCGTAGTGGATGCGGAATTCACCGACCGAAGGATCGTAAGGCACCATCGACGCGGCGAAGTTGTTGGGAATGCGCACGCGTTCACGCGACACCAGGATGTAGAAATCATCCGGGTTCAGCACCAGTGAACGGTCGGCGTTGCGCTGGATCGGTTCCCAGAAATCGAGCGGATCGTAGTGATTGATCTTCGACAGGTCGATCAGCGGCGCGTGATGTTTGGCGCGGTAACCGATGATGCCGTTGCTGGAATCGCCTTCCAGATCCACCGACACCCACAGGCCGTTTTTGATCATCGCCGGTTGCGGACCATCGGTATCGGAATAGACCAGCTTCAGCGTCTGGTCGAGTTCGGCGAGCTTGGCGTCGGACGGCGGCGGATTGCCGCGCATGAAACGGATCTGGTTCAGCCGCGTGCCCTGCTGCGCGAGCACACTGAAGGTATGCGGCATGATTTCCACATACAGCTTGCCCTTGTAACCGGCGGCAACCCCTTCGAACTCCACACCGGCATCGGTGATCAGTCGCGTAAAAATATCGAGCCGGCCGGTGGAGCTTTTCGGATTCGCGGCGCCAGCGATGTCAGCCGGCAGTTTGAGTTCTTCCATCAGCTCGGCGATGTAGACGCAGCCCTTTTCCAGCACCACCGGTTTGGTCAGGTCGATCTGGTGCATTTTCAGGCGGTCGATTTTCGCCTGCACCGTGGATGACTTGCCCGGCAGGAAACTCGCACGCACGCGCCACGCAACAGCGCCGAGGCGCAGGTCCAGGCTTGCCGGCTGGATCTGCGACGGATCGACGCCGCCTTCGGCGCTGATGCGGCCGCCTTCAATCAGTTTGGCGATATCGCGGTCGGGCAGGATGCCGGTGGTTACGGCGTTCGTCGCATCGCTGCGATCGCCTTCGGAAAACAGTTTGCCGGCTTCAGCGTTCATCGCAATGGCCCCTCATTTTCCGAGGAGCATGGTCTGGGCCTCGCGATACTTCTCCGAGGTTTTTTTCAGCACGTCGGCCGGCAGTCGCGGTGCGGGCGCGGTCTTGTTCCACGGCTGGGTTTCCAGCCAGTCGCGAACGAACTGCTTGTCGAAGCTCGGCGGGCTGATGCCGGTGCGGTACTCGGCAGCGGGCCAGAAACGCGAGGAGTCCGGGGTCAGCGCTTCATCGATCAGCACGATGTTGCCCTTGGCGTCTTCGCCGAATTCAAATTTGGTGTCGGCGATGATGATGCCGCGCGTGGCGGCGAAAGCGGCGGCTTCGTTGTAGAGGCGAATTGCCACTTCCTTGACCTGTGCCGCATGTTTCGCGCCGACGGTGGCGACGGCTTCGTCGTAGGTGATGTTTTCGTCGTGCTGGCCGGCAGGGGCTTTTGAAGCCGGCGTGAAAATCGGCTGCGCCAGTTTTTCCGCCTGCTTGAGGCCGGCGGGCAGTTTGATGCCGCAGACCGAACCGGTCTTCTGGTAATCGCTCCAGCCCGACCCGATGATGTAGCCGCGCACCACTGCTTCAATCATCAGCGGTTTGTATTTGTGCACGACCATTGCGCGACCGGCGATCTGCGCGCGTTCCTCGGGCGCAACCACGGTTGCGGGGTCGATGCCGGTGAGATGATTGGGGATGATGTGCTTGAGCTTGTCGAACCAGAAATAGGACAGCTCGGTCAGCACGCGGCCCTTGCCGGGAATCGGATCATCGAGAATGACATCGAAGGCGGAGAGACGGTCGCTCTGCACCACCAGCAGTTTGTCGTCGCCGACGGCGTAGATGTCGCGCACCTTGCCGCGATGCAGGAAGGGCAGGCTTTTGATTTCGGACTTGTACAGCGGTGCGTCGCTCATCTTCGGATCAGTCTTTCCAGTCGGGATATAACGCGGCTCGCGCAATCAGCGCTTTCTGCAGCGCGGCTTCAACACTGTGGTCGAGCACGGTGTAATGGCCCATCTTGCGGCCGTCGCGCGCTTCGTGTTTGCCGTAGAGGTGCAGTTTGGCGTCGGGCAGGTTCAGGATGCGTTCCCATTGCGGCGTGCCCTGCTGCCAGGCGTCGCCGAGCAGGTTGACCATCACCACCGGTGACATCAGTTTGGTGTCGCCCAGCGGCAGGCCGCATAACGTGCGCACCTGCTGTTCGTATTGCGAGGTCATGCAGGCGTCGATGGTGTAGTGGCCGCTGTTGTGCGGACGCGGCGCCATTTCATTCACCAGCAGTTCGCCGGATTCGGTGACAAAAAATTCCACCGCAAGCACGCCGCAGTAATTGAGTTTGTCGGCAGTGCGCAGCGCCCACTCCTCGGCCTGTTTGGCCAGCTCGGGCTTGACGCGCGCCGGTACGATGCTGATATCGAGAATGCCGTTGCGGTGGCGGTTCTCCGAGACCGGGAAGCTGCGGCCGATACCGTCGGCGCCGCGAGCTACTACGGCGGAGATTTCACATTTCAGCGCGATGCGCTGTTCCAGCACGCAGGATTCATTGCCCAGATCCTTGAAGGCCTTGCGCGCTTCTTCGGCATTGGCGACACGCACCTGGCCTTTGCCGTCATAACCGAAACGCGCGCGCTTGAGAATGCCCGGAAACAGATGCGCCGGCGCTTTCGCCGCATCGGCATCGCATTCGATGACGGTGTACGGCGCAACACCGAGGTTGCACGAGGTGAAGAACGCTTTTTCGCGGATGCGGTCCTGGGCGACGGCCACGGCGTCGCCGGCGGGACGCACCGTGCAATGGCTCGCCAGCCAGCGCAGGCTGTCGGCCGGAACGTTTTCGAATTCGGTGGTGACCGCAACGCAGCTGTCGGCGAGTTGCTGCAGCGCTTCGCGGTCCTGATAGGCGGCTTTCAGATGCACGTCAGCGATCGCGCCCGCGGGGCTCAGCGGATCGGGATCTAGCACGGTGACGCGGTAACCCATGCTGTGCGCGGCAAGCGTGAACATGCGGCCCAACTGGCCGCCGCCGAGCATGCCAAGCATGGCATCCGGAAATATCATTTTAGAAGCCTGAATTCAGTCACAACGGCTTTCCGGACTTCATTTTTTGACGGGCAGTTTCATCGCGCGCACCGAAGCCGTCTGCTTCTTGCGGAAGGCGGCGAGTTTCTTCGCGAGCTTCGCATCGTTGCGCGCCAGCATGGCCACAGCAAACAGTCCCGCGTTGGCGGCGCCGGCTTCACCGACGGCGAAGGTGGCGACGGGGATGCCTTTGGGCATCTGCACGATGGACAGCAGTGAATCGAGGCCCTGCAGCGCGCGCGAAGTCACCGGCACGCCGAGTACGGGAACGATGGTTTTCGCGGCAAGCATGCCCGGCAGATGCGCCGAACCACCGGCGCCGGCGATGATGCATTGCAGGCCGCGCGCTTCAGCTTCTTCGGCGTAGCGGTATAGAAGATCGGGGGTACGGTGCGCGGACACGACTTTGGCTTCGCAGGACACGCCGAACTGTTGGACCATGTTGACGGCATGCTGCATGACATCCCAGTCGCTCTGGCTGCCCATGACAATGCCGACCAGCGGTTTTTTCACTGCGGACCCCTTCATTCAAAGCGATATTTTACAGTACGGACACGCAGCCACGGGCGTGCAAAAGGGCTGCTAGAATCGCCCGACCCGCGCTACAAGGCAACAATCATCAGCCGGTCCGCGTCGGCCGCCACGCTGAAACCTGCAGCGACGGCCCCTTCCGAGGAGAAAGTCCCGATGTACAAAGCTCTGCATGGCCTGCGCGTCGCTGCCTGCGCACTGGCAGTGGTCTCCGGCAGCGCGGTCGCCGCCTTCCCCGACAAACCGATCCGTATGGTGGTCATTTCCGCCCCGGGCGGCACCACCGACATCATGTCGCGGCTCCTCGCGCAGGCGATGGGTGAAGGCTTGGGACAGCAGGTGGTCATCGACAACCGGCCCGGCGGCGGCGGCATCATTTCTGCGGAAATCGTGTCGCAGTCGGTGCCCGACGGCCACACCATTCTGTACACGCACACCAGTTTTTCGGTCATGCCCAGCCTGCACAAGAAACTGCCCTACGACACCATCAAGAGTTTTGAACGCGTCAGCCTGTTCGCGCTGTTTCCGGGCGTGCTGCTGGTCAATAACAATGTGCCGGCAAAAAATGTCCGGGAACTGATCGCGCTGGCCAAGTCACAGCCGGGCAAGGTCAATTACGCCGCCGGCACCACCGGCGCCAGCGCACACCTGGCCGGAGAACTGTTCAAGTCGATGGCCAAGATCGACATCGTGCATGTTCCCTAC
>JBIIZE010000177.1:0-4999 GCA_044346435.1 Burkholderiales bacterium | reverse complement strand
CGGTACTCGAGCATGATCTGGTACTGTTTTTCCTGGGTATGGTTGTCGCTCAAGGTCTTACCCCCTGCATGGTGTTGTTGAAATCCGCATCATCCGGTGATGGTCCATTCCGGATCGATTTCCAGAATGGTCCAGAAGTAGTCTCCGGTATAGCCCGCCTCGTCCAGAATCGCAACCCAGTCCTCCGGCTTGCCATAGGTTCGCGCGGTCAGCATCCAGTCTTCGAAAACCTGCCGCTCGGCCTCATTGCGGTAGGCGTCTACCTGGATGTACCCCTTGCCCGGCGCGAGGCGTTCGAACTCCCGCAATGCGCGCACGCAGTCCTGCCGCTCCAGGTTGTGTACGGTATTGATCGAAATCACCGCCTGGAAGCTGTTGTCGGGAAACGGCAGGCTCACGGCACTGCCCAGGTGCAGGCGGCCGACGGTTTCCGGCTCGCAATGCCGCAGGGCATATTCGGAGATGTCGAGGCCGAAAGCTTCAAGGCCCGGGCAGACTTTCATCAGATCCTTGACCAGAAAACCCTTGCCGCAGCCGACATCAAGAACCCGGTCGCCGGGTTTCAGCGCGAAGTGGCGGATGATGTCCTCGGCAATGGGCAGCCAGCGGCCGTCGTAGCGGTAGCCGCCGTAGCCCTGTTCCCGGGTTCCGTCGAAGTATTCCCGGCCGAACTGCAGCGCGATGCGGCGGTTTTCTTCCTTGTTACCGAGGCGCGCCTTCACGTTGCGTTTGGCCTTCGGGTAACGGGCCAGCAGGTTTATTTCGGTTTTTGCCATGTCATTGTTTCCTGTCCACCCTCGCCGAAGCGGAGTTGCGGGTGCTATTGATGTGGATGGCGCTTGCGCCAGATCCAGAAAAAGTTGGTCGAAAGGCTGAACAGCGTGGAGCAGGCTACGGCAGCGATTCCGGCCAGCAGGTAATGCATGCCCAGTAACGTCAGCGCATTGGCGGTAATCCACCACAAGGCGAAAGCGCCCGCGTTGGCGATATGGTACTGGACACAGTCGCGGATGCTCGGATTGCGCAGCCCGAATACCCAGTAATGATTGACGAGAAACCGCATCAGCGTGCTGACCTCTGCAGTCAGCAAGGTCCCCACGGGTACCGAAAGCCCGAGCAGGTCAACAAACCCATACAGCAGCGCAGTGCTGATACCCATGAACGCCAGCCCGGCAGCAAACCAGCGCAGCAGTTTGCCCCGGTTCAGGCTGACAAACTGCAGCGTCGCACGTGCGGCGCGAGTGAAGGAACCCTCGGCACTGCCTGGAGGCTCAACGGCCATCGTTGCTACCGGATTGACCGGTCATGTCGGGCGTTTCCTGATCGATCGGATGCAGCGACAGGGTACAAGGTCTGCGCTTCGGCCGTTTTCCGTAGCGCTCGCGCTCCCTGAAATGTACGTCAATAAATACCTGGAGGTATACCTTTGCGGTTTCCAGCAGGCTACGCCACGAAGCCGAAGTGCTGCCTTCCATGCCGACCTGCCGGTTGCTCGCAATTTCAACGTAGCTCACGCCTTGGCGCAGCAACTTGACGTTGATTTCGGCGACGATGCTGAAACGGGTCGAATGCAGTTGCAGCTGTCTGAGCATCCTGGTCGGATAGACGGCGGGTCCGTTAACGTAAAGCACATACAAGTCGAAAGATGTCGTGTAGATCAGCCAGAATAGGGCTGAAAGCAGATAGCGCTGCCTGCCACGGAATTCATCATTGTGGAAGTAAGTCATGACCACATCAGCAACGTGCGCACTACTGAAAAGCACCTCAAGCGTCGCTGCCGGAATGTCGTTATCGCCAGGGATGAACAGGAATTTCTCCATGCTCGCGACCTCGATGGCACGCCGGATGGAGGCCCCCAGCCCGATGTTCACCGGATTCTGGATCATGCGCACGTTATCGTATTGCTGCGCGAGGCCGCGGACGATTTCCGCAGTCCTGTCGCGGGAGCCGTCATCGATCACGATGATCTCCACGCGCAATCCGGGCACTTTGGCGGCAGCGGCAAATACTGATCGAACCGCGCCCTCAATGTTCTTTTCTTCGTTGAGCGCGGGAATGGCTACCGTGAGGGAATTCTCCGGGGGATGCCATGCCCCTCCCGTTTGGGTGGGTTTGTTTCCAGTCGTTGCGGGTGATGCGCTCATTGGCGACTTTCGGTTATGGACGGCGCCGGTTTGTCCGGATTCAGAAACTGCGAGTTCGGGATAGGGTTCATTATTTGTTCAGCAGCAGCCAGCGCAACGCGGTAAAAAAACGTCCGATCAGGGCTACGCCACCCTCACAGGGAAAATAACGGCCATTTTCAGCACGGATCTGTCCGCCGACGGATAAGCGTGCCAGCCTGGCGTTGAGAATTTCGGCGGCAGGATACCGCGCGAACATTTCGGTGTCGGACAGCGGCAGCGGATCGGCGGCCTGATATTCCTTGAGCATGCGGACGCGCAGTGATGAAACATTGGCATTGATCACGTTGAACAGACCGAAGCCCAGGCAAAAATAGACCATGCCATGCAGCAGCAGGTAACCGATGCGATCCGCGGACGAAAACGGATATTGCCACAGCAAGCTGGCCAGAATGGCGGCAGTGACCACCATGCCCAGCCCGAAGGACAGGAACTGGATGCGCACATGCGCGCCGCCGGTAACGACGCGGGCAATGGCCGCATGGGCGAACATATTCACCGCAAATCCCAGCATGGGTGCCAGCGGCAGATAAAGAACCGCGTCGGACATGGCTTCAGGCATTTTTCTCGATATTGAACAGGCGCGAAACCAGCATCGCAAGTTGCGCGGCCTTTTTACCCCGCGGGCTGAGGATGCAACCATCGGCCACGACTTCCAGAATGCCATCCCGCCGCAGCGCATCCAGCCGGGGTTTGATGAAATTGCTGTCGGTGATGACGGTCGAAAGTTGTTCGCGCGTACAGCCGGCGCTACCGGCAGCCTGCAGCGAGCTGAAGATGGCCAGTGACGGACTGGTTTCTTCAATGGCGGTGTAGGCGATCAGGTAGCAGCCGACAGCGCCCAGGTAGAGCAGCGCCATGCCCGGGAGATCACGGAGCCCGACAATGTACGGGCTCCCGCAGGTCATCCACAGCAGGATTGCAGCAAATGGCGCGGCAGCAAACACCACCAGCAAGGCACCGGTGTGGTTCCGCGGCAGCCGCCACCGCCACCACAGCAGATGCAGCAGCCAGGCGAATGCGAAAAGACCCAATGAACTCAGCAACGCGGCCATGTAGATCCGTTTACCAGGGCATGGCCGGCTTGGCGCTGATGAACAGGCTGCCCTCGCGATGCGAGGTCGGAACATCCGACAGACTCTGCACACGGTTCCAGCCGATTTTCTGCGCAAACATGCCGATGCCGATGGCCTGGAAATGCGCAAAAACCGCCTTGGCGTTTTCGGGGTTGCCGATTTCAACCATGATGTCGAGCTTTTGCATGAGCTCCGGAGTCGCCGCAAGCAGCAATTCCTTTTCGTGCCCTTCGGCGTCGATCTTGGCGAAATCGGCCGACTCGAACAGCGGCGCAACAGCGCGTATCGGTACGGTGAAAACTTCCTTCTCGCCGTAGGAGTCCTTGGAACCGGCGAGATGGCTGCCCGTGGTGTTGCCGAGCACGCGCACGAACTGGGCTTCGCCGTCCTTCACTGAGACCGCCTCCTTGAAGGTAGTGACATTGACCTTGTTGGCCGCCAGATTCTCCGTGAGCATTCCGTAATGCCAGGGGTCCGGCTCGAAGGCGCGCACATTGAATCCGCAGCGGGCGAGGATCATCGAATGCAGGCCGAGATTGGCGCCGATGTCGATCACATTTTTGTAGCGGGAGCGGTTGGCGTTGTAGAAAGCAAAAATGATCAGCTCATCGACCCCGAAGAGATCGAGTGAATTGATGGCGCCCATTTTGGTGTAGGGCATGGAAATGTCACCGAAGGGGCCGAAGGGCTGCGCCACCCGCTCCGTCGAAGAAAACAGTTCCTCAATAGCGCTACGCACCGTCGCCTTGCACAACCGGTAAAGCGCCGACGAATGCACATGCCGTGCGGGGTTTTCAGCGAGGGTTTCGAAAATCAGGTCGAGTGTGGTCATGTTGATCTCTAGGCTTTAAGGGAAACGGGCATCGGTTTGACAATCATGTTGCCGAGGAACTCCTCACGGTCGAGCAAGGGATCGGCGTCCTCGTTCGGGCGGCCATACTTGACCTGCGGTACCACCCGATGGTCGGGATCCAGTTCAATATTCAACAGGCAGGGCTTGTTGTCGCTCAGCAGGTCGTTAAGCTTCGCTCCGATGTCGGCGTTGAGTGTCAGCGTCTCGGCACGTAAGCCGTAGGCACGCGCGATGGCGACAAAATCCGGATCGGGCAAACCGCCTTCTGCCGAAGTGGCGTAAAAATTGCCGTCCAGCCACATTTCCTGTGTCTGACGCACCATCGCGTGGCCGTGGTTGTTGAGCAACAGGATTTTCACCGGCAATTGGTGACGGGCCACCGTGGCGAGTTCCTGAATGCTCATTTGCAGGCTGCCGTCGCCGGACATGCAAATGATTTGCTGTCCAGGCCGCGCGAAGCTGGCACCGATGGCACCCGGTAATCCGTAGCCCATCGGGGTGTTGTTGAAGGCGTGGAAAAAGCGTTGGCCCGCCTTGAACTCAAACCCCTGCATCATCCAGGCAAGAACGCAGCCCGTGTCGGAGAACATGATCTGGTTCTTGTCGAGTCGCGCCGCAAGCTGTTTGACCAGCCAGTACGGATTGACTCCGGTTTCGGTCGCATGCCCGGGGAGGCACTCCGGGTAGCGGTTCTTCCACTCGCCGATACGCTTCAGCCAATCCGAGAAATCGGGTACGGGCTGACCCCGGGCGTGCCCGCACAGTGCGCGCAGGAAAACCTCTGCGTCGGCGCTGACAGCAATGTCGACCTTGAGTTTCAGTTGATCAAACTTGCGAATCTCGGCGGCGTCGATGTCCACCATGATCAGCCGGGCCTCCCGCGCAAA
>JBIIZE010000176.1:0-5003 GCA_044346435.1 Burkholderiales bacterium | reverse complement strand
GCGGGATCGATGAAAACAGCAGCGTGTAACCGTCGGCATTCGCCCTGGCCGTTGTCTCGGTCGCGATCAGGCCACCGGCACCGCCGCGATTGTCCACCACCACCTGCTGGCCAAGGCGCTCGGACAACTGCTGCGCCGACACGCGCGCGAGGATGTCGGCCGCACCGCCCGGCGGGAAACCAACGATCAGGCGCACCGGCCGGTCGGGATAGGTCGAAGCCGCAAGGCCGGTTGCCGGTAAAAGAGCCGCAACGGCAACTGCCGCGCAAATGGCCGAATAAGTTTTGATCATGTGCATTCTCCAGTTCAGCCGGTTGATTCCGGACCTGTCATCCGGAGCAGCAATCGTGCCATTGTTTACCAGCCGAGCACGTAAGCCGGGCGTCGCGGATCAGCACCGCCGTGCAGCACGCCTTGCTTGAAATCGTTCACGATGGTGCACACCGACCCGGCGAGCCAGGTCATGTCGTCCCACCAGTAGATCTTGTGGCCCATCGCGGAAAGCGCATCACCGGTGGCCTTGTCGATGCGCGATTCCAGATACAGACGGCCGGGGAAATAGGCATGCGGCTCGAAGGAGCCGGGATAGCTGTAGCTCGCAAAACGCGGCGCCTCGACCGCATCCTGCACGGCCATGCCGAACACATTGATGTTGAGGAAGACCTGGATCATTGCCTGGATCTGCACATCGCCGCCGGGCGTGCCGAAGGGCATGTAGGCGTGGCCGTTTTTCAAAGCCAGCGCCGGATTCGGCGTCAGCCGCGGGCGTTTGCCCGGCGCCACCGATGACGGATGCGAAGGGTCCGCCCAGGACTGCGTGCCGCGGCCCGAACACAGGATGCCCACACCCGGAATGATCGGCGTCTTGTCAGAACCATCGGAAGGCGTTGCCGAGAAGGCATTGCCGTGGCGGTCAATGACACAAAGATAGGAGGTGTCGCCGGGACCCGGCGCTTCATCCTTCTGCGGCACCGGCATGCAGATGTTCTTAAGTGCCGACAGCGTTTTCGGATCACCCGCCGGCGGCATTTCGGGCCAGGCCTTGTCGGGGCTGATCATCGAACGGCGCCATGCCGAATATTTCTCCGACAGCAGACCTTTCAGCGGCACATCAACGAACTTGGGATCGCCGAAATGGTGGTGACGGTCGGCGAACGCGAGATTCAGCGCTTCAGTGACGACGTGAATGTATTGCGGCGTGTTGTGGCCCATCGCCTTCAGGTCGTAACCCTTGAGGATATTCAGCGCCATTGGCAAAGCCGGGCCCTGCGACCATGCACCGCAGGCGTGTACATCGATGTTGCCGAACTTCGACTGCACTGTCGGTTCGAAATTGACCTTGAATTTGGCGAAGTCGTCGTATTGCATCAGACCGCCTTGCTGGCCGATCCATTTGGTGACGGCATGGGCGATGTCGCCCTTGTAAAAGGCATCGCGCGCAGCCTGCAGCCCGGCCTTGCGGCCCTTGCGTTTGCCACGCCGCTCTTCATCGACCATGTACTTCAGCGTGCGGCCGAGGTCGGACTGCACAAACACCTTGCCCGGCACCGGCGCCTTGCCACCCGGCAGATACACCTTTTTACTCGACGGCCAGCGCGAATAATTATCGACGTTGCTGCCGATGAACTCCGCCATCAGCGGATACATCGGGAAACCTTCGCTGGCAAAACGGATGGCCGCGCTCGCCACCTCGCCAAAGCTCATGGTGCCGAAACGCGACAGCGCGGTGATCCATGCATCCGGCGCGGCCGGTACCACGCAACGTTCAATGCCCGGCGGAATCTTGCCGCCGTGTTTTTTCATGAAGTAATCCGGCGTGATCGACTGCGGCCAGACGCCGAGACCGTCGATTGAATGCACCTTGCGGTCCTTCGCGGTGTAGATGATCTGCGGTGCGACACCGCCGATATTGACCTTTTCGGTCTGCAGAACGCCGATGGCCAGGCCCGCAGCGACGCCGGCATCGATGGCGTTGCCGCCGGCCTCGAGGATTTCGAAAGCCGCGTGAGCGGCGAGGTAATGGCCGGCAGCAACCACGTGCCGGGTGCCCATGATGGTCATACGTTTTGCGGTCATGCCTGTCTCTCCGGAAGCCGCCGCGGATGCGCAGCGATAGGCCGTCGATTCTACCCCCACACCGCCCGTACGGCGCCGCGTACCGCCACAGATTGGACCTCCGAATACAACATGCGCGCCGGCGGCTGGACTTGGTAAACTGTGGACAGATCAACTAACTGTCTGCGGCTCCGGCACGCAGCGACCACCCGAGGAGAATCTGATGAACCTGAATCGACTGCGGATTGCCGCAGCTGCCGCCCTGATAGCCACAAGCTGCACCGCACTGGCGCAAAACTATCCCGCGCGAACCATTCGGATGGTGATTCCCTTTGCCCCCGGCGGCAACACCGACATCATCGGCCGCATCTTTGTCCCGAAAATGGCGGAAATCATCGGCCAGCAGATCATCATCGACAATCGTGGCGGCGCCGGCAGCATCATCGGCACCGAGGCGGTCATGCGCGCTGCGCCTGACGGCTACACCCTGCTTCTGGCATCGGCCGCGCACACCATCAATCCGTCGATGGTCAAAAAACTGCCCTACGATTCGATCAAGGACTTCACCCCGCTGGGCGTGGTCGCCGATGTACCCACCGCCTTTGTGCTCCACCCTTCGCTGCCGCCGAAAAACGTCAAGGAATTCGTTGCCCTGGCCAAGGCGCGGCCCAACGACATTTTCTACTCAACCTCGGGTATCGGCACCGTCGGCCACCTCGCCGCAGAACTGCTGATCTCGACGACCGGCATCAAACTGACGGCTGTCCACTACAAAGGCACCGGCCCGTCGATGGTTGACCTGGTCGGCGGTCATGTGCAGATGCAGTTCCCGAGCATGCCGGCCGCCGTACCCTACGTCGCCTCCAACCGCATGCGGATGATTGCGCAGACCGGCGAAAAACGCTCACCGGCCGCGCCGACGATTCCGACCATGATTGAACAGGGTTACAAGGATTTTATCGTCTCCAGCGGCTTTGCGATGTTTGGTCCGGCCAACCTGCCCAAGGCGATCGCCGACCGCGTCAATGCCGCAATGGCGCAGGCACTGAAGGACCCCAAGGTCAACAAGACACTGCTGGAACAGGGTGCCGAGCCGACCGGGACCTCGCCCGACTCGCACGATAAATTCAATCGCGCCGAAATCCAGAAATGGATCAAGGTCGTACGCGCAGCCGGAATTGAAGCGCAGTAACGCTGCCGCGCAGCACCGCGTAGGTTAGAATTCGGGGCTTAGTGCCCCGTTTTCTTTTTCAGAAACCATCATGACCACACTCGACTTCCAGTTCCCCTACACCTCGCAGCGCATGCCCGTTCTGGCGCGCAACGCCGTGGCAACCTCGCAACCGCTGGCCGCACAGGCCGGTCTGCGCATGCTGCTCAAGGGCGGCAATGCCGTTGACGCAATTCTTGCCACCGCCATTTCACTGACCGTACTGGAACCGACCAGCAACGGCATCGGCAGTGATGCGTTCTGCATTCTGTGGGACGGCAAGAAGCTGCATGGCCTGAACGCTTCCGGCCGTTCGCCCGCCGGCTGGACCCCGGACCGTTTCAAAGGCGCACAGGCCATGCCGCAGCGCGGCTGGGATTCGGTCACCGTGCCGGGTTGCGTGGCGGCGTGGGCGGAAATGTCGCAAAAGTTCGGCAAGCTGCCGTTCGCCGACCTGTTCGAACCGGCGATCAAATACGCCAGCGATGGTTACATGGTGACACCGACCATCGCCCGCCTGTGGGCCAATCAGGCACCGGAACTGAAAAACCAGCCCGGCTTTGCCGAAGCCTTCATGCCGCGCGGACGCGCACCGTTGCCCGGCGAAAAATTCTCCTTCCCGGCGCAGGCCAAGACACTGGCACGCATCGCCGAGACCAAAGGCGAAGCCTTCTACAAAGGCGATCTTGCCGAAAAAATCGTCGCCTGGTCCAAGCAGCACGGTGGTGCAATGAACATGGATGACCTCGCCAGCCATACGCTGGACTGGGTTGAACCCATCGGCATCGATTACCGCGGCTACACCCTGCACGAGATTCCGCCGAATGGTCAGGGCATTGCCGCGCTGATCGCGCTGGGCATCCTGGAAAACTTTGATGTTGCCAAGCTGCCGGTTGATTCACCCGACAGCATGCACCTGCAGATCGAAGCGATGAAACTCGCCTTTGCCGACATCAACGAATACGTTTCCGATCCGTCAACGATGCGCATCAAGCCCGCCGAAATGCTTGACAAGGCTTACCTGAAAAAGCGCGCGCAGCTGATCGACATGAAAAAAGCGCAGGCCCCGACCTTCGGCAACCCGTCCAAGGGCGGCACGGTCTACCTGACTGCCGCAGACGAATCCGGGATGATGGTTTCCTATATTCAGTCGAACTTTGCCGGCTTCGGCTCGGGCGTCGTCGTCCCCGTTACCGGCATCAGCCTGCAGAATCGCGGCTTCGGCTTCAGCCTGAAACCGGAACACGCCAATGTCGTCGCGCCGCGCAAGCGCCCCTTCCACACCATCATCCCCGGCTTTCTGACCAAAAACGGCAAGCCGCTGATGAGCTTCGGCGTGATGGGCGGTTCGATGCAGGCGCAAGGCCATATGCAGGTCGTTTCCCGCATGGTCGATTACGCACAGAATCCGCAGGCAGCCGCTGACGCCCCGCGCTGGCGCATCGACACCGGTCTCAAGGTCGGCATCGAACACGGCGTCGCCGCCGAAACCATTGCCGAACTGCGCGCCCGCGGTCATGACATGCCGCAGGCCGACCGCTGGTCCACCGATTTCGGCCGCGCGCAATTGATTTACAAGATGGAAGACGGTTATTTCGCCGCTTCCGAGCGTCGTACCGACGGCCAGGCTGTCGGCTTCTGATCAACGGAGCATCGGCGATGAAATACAGCCTCGGTGAACGCAAGGTGGTGTGCAAGGGTGATCACTGGATCGCCCCCTCCGCCACCGTCATCGGCA
>JBIIZE010000175.1:0-5027 GCA_044346435.1 Burkholderiales bacterium | reverse complement strand
ACCACCAGTTCTGGCGCAGACCGTAGAGCCGGCCGGTGGAGGGAATGAACTGCCACAGGCCCGAGGCATGGGCTTTGGAATAAGCCTGCGGATTGTAGGCCGACTCGATCATCGGCAGCAGTGCAACCTCGGCAGGCATCTTGCGACGTTCGATTTCTTCAATGATATGGAACAGGTAGTGGCTGCTGCGATCGACCATGCGCGCGAAATATTCGGGCTTGGCTGAATAGAAGTTTTCCCAGTGGCGGACCAGTTCGGTGTCCATGGGTTTCATGGTGTAACCGCTGCGCACACGTTCCCATACATCCTTGGGCGGCACTTTGAACTGGGGTTCGATCACTGCCGGAGCTGCCACTGGCGGTGTCACCGGGCTGGCCTGTGTGGCGAGTTTGGCGATGGGATCCTGGGCTGCGGGCTGCGGTTTGGATGCGCTCTCGTTAACGGTCATTTCGCCCGGCAATTGCGCGCAGGCGGCCGCAAACACGACGAAGCTGATAAGGGTGCAGCGCGCGGCAAATTTGATCATGCAGGAATATTCCGGTGGCAGCCTGACAATGGGCGGATGTTAGCTGCCGAATGGACGGCTTGTCAAACCGGATTATTCTTCAAAATCAATGTTTTACTTAAAAAATCACAGGTTTGGCGTGAAATCCCGCACGGCTTGTTCAGAAATTGTTCTTCCAGTCGCGTATTTCAGCCAGAACGCTGACCGGATCGGACAGTTTTTTACCAGCGCGGGTACTCGCGCTTTGGATCACGCCCGGGGCATCAACGCGTATAAACGGGTTGGTGGCTTTTTCCTGGCCGATGGTTGAGGGCAGCGTCGGCAGATCCTGGTCTCGCAAGGCCTGCATGCGCGTTTCCAGCGCCGGCAGTTCCCGGTTGTCGGGTTCGGCGGCGCGGGCGAACTTGATGTTGGACAGCGTGTATTCATGGCCGCAGTAAACACGGGTGTCGTCGGGCAGACGCGCGAGCCGGGTCAGGGAATCATGCATCTGCCGCGGCGTGCCTTCGAACAGGCGGCCGCAACCCGCGGCAAACAGTGTGTCACCGCAGAACAGCATGCCGCCGCCGACAAAAGCAATGTGCGTACGGGTGTGCGCCGGAATTTCCAGCGTTTCCATGTCGATGCCGAAGTGCGGCAACTCAAAATGCTGGCCGTCCGCGAGCCTGATGCTGACTTCCGGGATGCGTTCGTCGCGCGGGCCGAACACAGGCGCAGGAGCGTATGCGAGAAGCGCGGCATTGCCGCCGACATGGTCGGCGTGGTGATGGGTATTGAGGATGGCTGCCAGCGTCAGTTTTTCGCGCTTCAGGTAATCGATCACCGGCTGCGCTTCGCCCGGATCGACGACGACCGCATGCGAGCCGTCGCGGATGGTCCAGATGTAATTATCGGCGAATGCGCGCAGCGCCACGACTTCACAGGCAGCCATTTGTTGCTCCGTTACAGATGAGCGGCCGATTATGATTTAAACTCGCAGCATGTCAATTGCCGACGGGACGACCGCAGCGACGCAGTGGCTGGCGACACCGCCGGGCCAGTATGTGCTTGCGCGTGAGCAGGACTACTTCGACAACGCCGTCGCCGATATTTTTGGTTATCACGCGCTGCAGCTCGGCTTGGAGGAGCTGGATCTGCTTCGTGCCAGTCGCATCCCTCTCCGTGTCCATGTCGGGCGTGGTGCCAACGCCGGTCTGCGTGCCGATTTTCGCGACTTGCCGATCGAATCCAACAGCGTGGATCTGATGGTGCTGCCGCATACGCTGGAATTTTCCGACCATCCCCATCAGATCGTGCGCGAAGTGGCGCGCGCGCTCCGGCCCGAAGGTCAGGTGGTGATTGCCGGCTTTAATCCGATGAGCCTGTGGGGCCTGCGTCGCGGTTTCGGCCGGCGCGACGAATTTCCCTGGCAGGGCCGCTTCATTCACCTGCCGCGAGTCAAGGACTGGTTCGCGCTGCTGGGTCTGGAGATTGTCGCCGGTTCGATGGCCTGTTACGCGCCGCCCTGCGAAGAGCAGAAATGGCTGGACCGGTTTGCCTTTATGGAAAAAGCCGGCGACCGCTGGTGGCCGATTGCCGGTGGCGTGTTTTTCCTGCAGGCGATCAAGCGCGTGCGCGGCATTCGCCTGATCATGCCGAAGTGGAGTGATAACGTAGTGCCGAAGAAGAATCTGGCGCCGATGCCGGAGCGTGTCCGCGACAAGGAAGGTATGGCAGCCAAGGCGCGCGTGCAATGAGCGAGACCATCGACATCTATACCGACGGCGCCTGCAAGGGCAATCCCGGCGTCGGCGGCTGGGGGGCGCTGTTGCGCAGCGGCGGTCATGCGCGGGAGATTTTCGGCGGCGAGTTGCAGACCACCAACAACCGCATGGAACTGACTGCGGTGATCCGCGCGCTGGAAGCACTGAAGCGGGAGAGTCTTGTTCGGGTGCACACCGATTCCAAATATGTGCAGCAGGGCATCTCCGAATGGATACACTCCTGGAAAAAGCGCGGCTGGAAAACGGCGGACAAGAAGCCGGTGAAAAACGAAGACCTGTGGCGTCAGCTCGATGAGCTCGCCGCAAAGCATCAAATTGAATGGTTATGGGTGAAAGGCCATGCGGGGCACGACGGCAATGAACGTGCCGATGCGCTGGCCAATCAGGGGGTTGAGAGCGTGATCAACGGGAAAATCGGTTAATGGCGATGCGGCAGATCATTCTGGATACGGAAACCACGGGTCTTGAGCCGCGGCTCGGTCATCGCATCATCGAAGTGGCCGGCGTCGAGATGGTCAACCGTCGCTTGACCGGCAAACATTTTCACCGTTACCTCAATCCGGGGCGCGACAGTGACGAGGGCGCGCTGCAGGTGCACGGCCTCACCACGGAATTTCTCAGTGACAAGCCGAAGTTCGCCGAGATCGTCGATGAGTTGCTGGAATACATTGTCGGTGCGGAACTGATCATCCATAACGCGCCATTCGACATCGGTTTTCTGGATGCCGAACTGGCGCTGCTGCGCAAAAAGAAGCTCGCCACCTATTGCCCGGCGGTCATCGACACGCTGCGCATGGCCAAGGATCTGCATCCGGGCAAGCGCAACGGACTGGATTCATTATGCGATCGCTACCAGATCGACAATTCCGCACGCACACTGCATGGTGCGTTGCTGGATGCAGAGCTTCTGGCGGAAGTGTATCTGGCAATGACCCGCGGGCAGGACAGCCTGATCGGTGAATCTGAAGGCGCACGTGCCGAAACCAAAGTGGTGAAATTTGAGCGTGGCAGCCTCAAGCTGTCTGTATTGCGCGCGACGGATGATGAGCTTGCCGCGCATGAGTCTCAGCTGGCCGACATCGACAAGGCCAGCGGCGGTTCGGTCTGGCGCCAGCTGACGTCCTGAAGGCGAAGGCGGTCGTTCAGCCGGCGGTCAGTGCCAGCAACTGCTGGAAAGATTCCTCGAACAGTTTCAAACCTTCGGCCTGCAACAGTTCGCCTGCGGCATCAATATCAATGCCCAGGCGCCCCAGTGCTGCAAACTGTTCGCGCGCCCCTTCGATATCACGGGTCAGCGTTTCCTCTGCCTTGCCGTGGTCACGGAATGCGGCGAGCGTGCCGTCAGGTACCGTGTTGATGGTGTGGGCGCCGATCAGCGATTCGACATACAGCACGTCGCTATAAGCCGGGTTTTTGGTGCCGGTGCTTGCCCACAGCATTGTCTGAGGGCGGGCGCCGCGTTTGGCCAGTTCGCCGAAGGATGCCGCGGAAAAATAACCCAGCGCATTTTGATAGGCGATGCGGGCCAGTGCGACCGCCGTGCGTCCGCGCAATGCCAGTGCGTCACCGCCAATGGTTTCCAGTCGTTTGTCGATCATTGTGTCGACGCGACTCAGGAACAGGCTTGCTACAGACCGGACCTTGCGCACATCGCCGCCACTGTCGGCGAGACGCTGGATGCCGCGCAGATAGGCCAGTGCCACCTCACGCACATGGCGCAAAGAAAACATCAGCGTGACGTTGACCGAACAGCCTTGGGCGACGAGTTCTTCGATGGCCGTCAGCCCGGCTGGCGTGGCCGGTACCTTGATCAGCAGATTGTCGCGGCCGACGGCGGTTTTCAGGCGCAGACCGGCGCTGACGGTGGCTTTTGCGTCATGGGCCAGTGCCGGAGAAACCTCAAGGCTGACATAGCCGTCATCACCGTTGCTGCTTTTGTGCAGCGGCAGCAACAGGTCGCAGGTACTGCGAATGTCGGCCACGGCGAGTTTTTCGTAACGCTGTTCGGCGGTGAGCGTTCTGTCCGCTTTCAGGTTTTGCAGTTCTTCGCGGTAATACGGGCTTTCGCTGATCGCCTTGTGGAAAATTGACGGATTCGAGGTGACGCCCGCAATACGGTCTTCATTGATCAGTTTCTGCAGCGCGCCTTCCCGCAGTAGCGTGCGCGACAGGTTGTCCAGCCAGATGCGCTGGCCGATGGCGTGCAGGCGCAGCAGCGGGTTCATGTTCGGCATGTTCATCGGATTCGTATTCCGGAAGGAACCTCAGGTGCGGCGCGGGTATTTTTGCGAGAGTTCGGCAGCGACGGTGGTGATCAGTCGCCGCGAAATGCTGACGCTCGGCGGCAGGTTGGGCAGGGCCTCGGCGTCGAACCAGGCAGCTTCCTCGATTTCGACGCCGTCGGGTTTGACTTCCCGGCCGGCGTATTCGGCGGTGAAGGCCACCATCAGCGAGTGCGGAAACGGCCAGGGCTGGCTGCCGAAATACTGCAGGTTGGTGACTTCGACGCCGACCTCTTCGAGTGTTTCGCGGGCGACGGTGTCTTCGAGCATTTCGCCGGGTTCGACAAAACCGGCAATGGCCGAATAACGTCCAGGCGGCCACACTGATTTGCGTGCGAGCAGAAGTTCGCGGCCGCGGGTGATCAGGACCATCACCGCCGGCGATACCGGCGGATAACTGGTGAAGCGACAGGAAGGACAGGCGCGAGCACGTTCATCGGTACGTGCTTTCATCGGCGTGCCGCAGCGGCTGCAGAA
>JBIIZE010000439.1:0-4240 GCA_044346435.1 Burkholderiales bacterium | reverse complement strand
TCTTGGCACCTGGAGCGAGGTGTCATCGAGCGGACAAACCCCTGGAACTGGGGATTTTATTTTGGGCAAGGTTACGGAGGTCATTTCAGTGATCGGTAAGGTGCTGGGTGCGGATGGTTTCAAGCTGGATATGAATACGCTTTATACTGCTCAGGCCAGCATGACGCCTGCAGAGAGCGGTGCGATTGCGCGGATGTTTACCGGCGGCGCGGGGGCTTTCAGGCTGCCCGCGCTATCCGAGCGGCATATGGTGGTGGCGAACGGCTGGTCGGCCAACGGCCCGGATTTCGTCAAAAAGCAGACCGAATCGCTTTCACTGACCAGTGTGTTTTCCAGGAGCCCGTTGCAGGAGGTTCTGAGCGTGATCCAGGGGGTTGGGGGTACGTTCATGGAAGAACTGAAATCAGACAGCCTCAAGCTCGGCGGCGATATTCAGGTCGACCGCGTTCCCAGCGATCGTGTCAGTGGTGGCAATGCCCCCGCACCCACCAAGGCCAAGGTCCCGGCCAGTGATCGGATGAATCAGGAGCAGGGGAACCAGGAAGGGGCTGCCAACCAAAACAAAGACGCTTTCAAAAACACGATGACCAATTTCGAGAATGAGTATAACGCGATACAGAACAAGATTGCCACCTGCCAGCAATCCAAGCAGGATGAAATGTGGGGGAATTATTACGGCAAAGCGGAGGGGTCGCGCTGGACGGTGAACGGATGCTCGCGAAGAGTTAAAAATTGCGGAAGGGCAGACCCCCTCTGCTGGTTCCCATGGTATACGACGGAATACTACGATTGCAGCGTGCCCTACAACTATGAATACATCAAAGACAAGCCGGGTAGTTCCTGGACCCCGAACTTTGATGCGGACTACAGCTGCCATGGCGGGCTGGATGCGCGCATCAACCAGCTCCAGATCAATCTCAATAATGAAAAGGTGATCAAGGATGCGCGTGCCGGTTGCGCGGGAAGTACCACGCCGGATTGTACGGCTATGAACAACAAGCTGAACGAGATTGATGCCAAAATCAGCAAGCAAAAGTCAGACAGAAATGCGCTTGATACCCCCTTCAGTTCATGCAACTGCCGGGCGGGCGAGGGCACCAGCTGCACCACCGCCAGGTCAACACCGTGGGGAAAGGCTGCGAATTATTGCCAGTAGCATTGCCTGCGTTTCACTTAGTAATTTTTTATCTAACCAAGGAGAAAATACATGAAGCTCATCAATCGCTGGTCGATACGTCTTGCCCTGATCGGGGTGGCATTGGGGTTCCTGCAGAGCTACAAGGTGCTCACCCTGCCGCACTTCATGACCGGTTTCGGTATCCCCTTCGCCATTGTCCTGGCTGCCATTGGTGTACTGATTGATTTTTCGCTGGCCAAGAAAAACGGTACGGGCGGGGGTGCGATGGCCGGCAGACTGATGAGCAAGTGGTCAATCCGCCTTGGTCTGCTCGGTCTGGCTATCGGCATGACGCAGCATTTTCTTGCGGGTGGTAACAACCTTGCAGCGATGATCGGCTTTTCGATTCCCTACGCAGTGGTGCTGTCCGGGATCGGATTGTTGGTTGATTTTTCGGTCAACAAGAAGAGCCAAAAGGCCTGAGCGTGGACCGCAGTTCGCTCTGATGAGTGTTATTGATTTAGATCCCCCAAAATCAGGAAGACAAGATGTCACCCGAAATTAGCGGAGAGTTTTCCGAAAAGTTTCATTCACTGGCTGCGGAACTGAGCGCGAGCGATCTTGACCGGTTCTTGCACGCGGTCTCGCTTATTGAAGTGCCTGCAGGGCGAAAGCTGATCAAGGCCCGAATGCCGGTTGACTCCATTTACATGATACTTTCAGGGAGACTTGACGTTTTCGCTGAAAGCAAAGGGGAGTCAATCAAGGTCAGCGAGATTGGCCCTGGCGAGTTGGTTGGCGAGATTTCCGTGCTTAGCGGCGATGGGCGGGCTAGCGCATCTATATCCACTTATACAGATTCCCGCCTGCTTCGGCTGAGGCACCAGGCCTTCGAGGAACTGATTGCAGGTGACGGCGAGCTGCCCGTCTTGGTGCTTCAGCATCTCGTATTGCTGATGTCGGGACGTTTGTCGGAACTCGTCGATATGCTGTCAAATTTGAACCGCGAAAGGCCCGCGGCTGACAAGAGTGCTGAGACTGGATTCATGTTGGCAGGCGTTCAGGAACGGGCTGCTTATTGGCCGGAATGTCGATTGGCAGACGCCTCGGCTAGCTTCCGGGGGCTTCTTCATGCCTTGCCCGGCGTGGAGAACTTTTCCGCAGCCGATTTCGAGTTGCTCAGCAATGCGGTCAAGCCGACCCTGTACCCCGCTGGGCATGTGTTTACGCTTCAGGGGCAACGTGGCGATTCAATTTTCTTGGTAGCGGACGGCGCAGTATCTCAGCGCAGTCATAACCCGGTCGACAACACTGTTAATGAGGTAGTTCTCAGTGTAGGTGAGTGGTTTGCGCTGTCCTCACTTGCTGATGGGCAAACGGAATTAGCCACTACCTTGGCAATCAAACCGGTATTTGTCGCATCCCTCGCGCGTGATGACTTCAACAGGCTTTTTGATGAATCCAGTGCAATCGCCCGCTTCGTCCTCTATATGCTGGTAAAGGAGATGGCGAGAAAAACCCAGCTAACACTCCAATTTATCCTGACTGCCTCCGTCAGATGACTTTTAATATGGTTATCTCTGCGCTTACTATCAATTGGTTATCTGTTAATAACAGTATTAAGTCAGCGAGTTAGCGCGGCATATGATTTCTAAAAAAAACCGGAAACTATCTCGCGGCCCTGGCCTTAGCTCTCATGGGTATTGCCCTTGCGCGTCAAGAATGGCTAGTGTTTCAGAGGGAGGCTCGCCTGAAATCGGGGGGGGCGTTATAACGCAAGGCGTGGTGCGTGGCGTTCGGGCAAATAAACACGAATCAATCGCCTTGGTCGAATACGCGGTTCCTGGAGAAGGTATGCGTGTCCGCGAGGTTCCCGTATCGAGACCCTTTGTGCATGAAATAAAAACCGGCGAAAAGACGCTTCATGTCAAGGTTCGCTATTTGCCGCAAGATTACAAGGTTGAATCGCCCCCAGTTTTCTAGACACTGGCGAGCCTCTCGAAATACTGCTTCTCGTAGTTTACCGGTGACAGGCCATCGCTGTAACTGTGTCGCCTGACGGGGTTGTAGAACATCTCGATGTAATTGAAGACGTCCTAGCGGGCCGCATCACGGGTTGCATAGACCCGGCGGCGGATGCGCTCGCGTTTGAGCAACTGGAAGAAGCTCTCGGCTACGGCGTTATCGTAGCAATTGCCTCGCCGGCTCATGCTACCCATCAGATTGTGCGTCTTCAGGAACGCCTGCCAGTCGTGGCTGCTGAACTGGCTGCCCTGATCGGAATGCACGGTGACGGTGTCCTGAGGCTGGCGCCGCTACACGGCCATCAGCAGGGCGTTGAGGGCCAGTTCCCGGTCCATGCGCGGCTGCATGGACCAGTCAATGATCTGCCGTGAGAACAGATCGATGACGACTGCCAGATACAGCCAGCCTTCCTGGGTGCGGATATAAGTGATGTCAGTCACCCAGACCTGATTCGGCTCTGCCACATCGAACTGCTGGTTGAGGTGATTGGGGGCCACTACGGCAGGACAGCCGCCGTGGTGTCGGGGACGACGGTGATAGCCCACCTGGGCGCGCAGTCCTTCGGTGCGCATCAGCCGGGCTACACGGTGTTTGCCACACCGCTCGCCAAACTCCCGCAGATCGACATGGATCTTGCGGTAGCCATAGACGCCACCACTTTCCAGCCAGAACTGCTTGATCAGCCCCAGCAGCCGCTGATCCTCGCGGGCGCGACGGGAAGCCGGGCGACTGCGCCAGGCGTAATACCCACTCGGATGCACATCCAGCAGGCGGCACAGACGCCGCACCCCGTGCAGTGCTTCATGGCTGTGGATAAATGCGTACCTCACCGGGATGCCTTGGCAAAGTACGCGGCGGCCTTTTTTAGGATGTCACGCTCCTCGGTCACGCGCTTTAACTGCGCCTTCAACCGGCGCAGCTCATCGGCCTGTGATCGTGCCTGCAGCCGTTCAGCCTCTGGCACGCCGTATTGCTTGATCCACTGATACAGACTGTATGCCGACACCCCCAGCCGCTGCGCCACCTGGGCCACTGGATAACCGCCCTCCGTGACCTGCCTAACCGCCTCGATCTTCAACTCCTCCGCATATCGCTTGC
>JBIIZE010000174.1:0-5044 GCA_044346435.1 Burkholderiales bacterium | reverse complement strand
CCCGGCAATTCTTCTTTGCTTGCTCCTGATCAAATCGCCGGCCCTGCGCCAGGGATAGCCTTGGCCTTACGCTCAATCCCTTATTAACAACCATTCTCATTTGCATTGCAATTGAGAACTATTATTGTTAATATTTACCCAAGCTGATCGACAGCCCCGGCAACATTGAAATAACCAATTGTTTATTAAAGGATTTTTTATGCGCCTCACCGGAATCATCACTTGCGCTGTCATCAGCACACTCAGCCTCCCCGTGCTGGCCCAGGAAAACCTGCTGAACCTCTACTCGTCCCGTCATTACCAGACCGACGAGGCGCTTTACGCCAATTTCACCAAGACCACCGGCATCAAGCTGAACCGTATCGAGGCCGGTGAAGATCCGCTGATCGAGCGCCTGAAAAACGAAGGCGCCTCGAGTCCTGCCGACGTATTGGTCACGGTGGATGCCGGGCGGCTGTGGCGTGCCGAGCAGATGGGGCTGTTCCAGTCCGTCGATTCGAAAGTACTGGCCGCACGCCTACCCGACCACATGCGCACCCCCAACAACCAGTGGTTCGGTTTTTCGGCCCGAGCCCGGGTGATTGTTTACAACAAGGCCGCGCTCAAAGCTGCTGATGTGCAGAACTACGAAGACCTTGCGGACCCCAAGCTCAAGGGCAAGGTGTGCACACGTTCCGGCAGCCATGTCTACAACCTGTCGCTGATGAGCGCACTGATCGAACACTGGGGCGAAGTCAAGGCCGAACAATGGGCCAAAGGTGTCGTGGCGAATTTTGCGCGCGCGCCCAAAGGCGGCGACACCGATCAGATCAAGGCCGTTGCCGCCGGGGAATGCGGCGTGGCGATCAGCAACAGCTATTACTACGTGCGCCTGCTCGCCTCCGACAAGGCCGAAGACCGCAAGGTCATTGAATCCATCGGGCTGGTCTGGCCCAACCAGAAAAGCTTCGGCACGCACATGAACGTGTCCGGCGCCGGCGTCGTCAAATACGCAAAAAACCGTGAAGCGGCAGTGAAGTATCTTGAATATCTTGCGAGTGATGCCGCGCAGGGATATTTCGCCGAGGGCAATAATGAATGGCCGGTGGTCAAGAGCGCACCGCTGAACAACAAGGCGCTGGCTTCACTGGGCAAATTCAAGATGGACACGCTGAATATCAGCGCATTGGGCAAAAATCAGCCGCTGGCGCAGAAAATTTTCGACCGCGTCGGCTACAAATAAGCGTTACCGAAAACTTCAGTCGCGATGCGCCCCGCCTTCGGGGCGCAGAATCATCCGCGACAGGGCAATCAACGGCAGCAGTCCCACCACGACAATGGTGAGCGCTGCCGTTGACGCTTCTGCGAGCCGCTCGTCCGAAGCCAGGTTATAAGCCTGCACCGCCAGCGTGTCGAAATTGAAGGGCCGCATGACAAATGTTGCCGGCAACTCCTTCATCACATCGACGAACACCAGCAAGCCCGCTGACAGTGCGCTGCGCCACAGTAAAGGCGCATGCACATGCCGCAGAGCCGCGCCCGGGCCATAACCGAGCGATCGCGCAGCGTCATCCATTGATGGCGTGATCTTTGCGAGGCCGGCATCGACCGCCTGCAACGACACCGCAAAAAACCGCACCAGATAGGCATAGACCAGCGCGGCAATGCCACCGGTAAGTATCAGTCCAGGAGCAACGCCGGTCGCCGCCTCAATCCATCCCGCCAGCACATGATCCAGACGCGTCACCGGGATCAACACGCCAACAGCGATGACGGCTCCCGGAACCGCATAACCCAGACCGGCAATCCGGTTCGACCACCGGACCAGCGGCGTCTTTGAAGTGCGTCCGGCATAACCCACCACCAGCGCCAGCAATACCGCGAGCATTGCCGTCACAGCCGCCAGTGTCACGGTGTTCCGGGTCAGCGTGACGTAACGCGCACCGAACTGCGCGTCGCCTGATGTCAGCGCCATATACAGCATGATCCCTGCCGGCAGCAGAAATCCGAACACCAACGGCATCACGCAGAACGATACCGCCACGCTGGCGCGCCAGCCGCGCAGCCGGTAGACGTTGCGCAGCCGCTTGCGATGCGATGCGTTATGAAAACTGGCACCACGACGGCTCAGTTTCTCAATGAGCAGCACCAGAAACACAAAACTCAGCAGGATCGCCGACAACTGGGCCGCAGCCATGTGGTCGCCAAGCGAAAACCAGGCGCGAAAAATGCCGGTGGTGAAGGTCTGCACGCCGAAATAGGCAACGGTGCCGTAATCCGCCAGCGTCTCCATCAAGGCCAGCGCTGTTCCGGCGACGATTCCCGGACGCGCCAGCGGCAATGCCACCTTGCGGAAGGTGCCCCAGGGACCGTAGCCGGAAACACGCGCCACTTCGAGCATGCTGTCGGACTGTTCCAGAAAGGCCGCGCGCGCGAGCAGATAGACATAGGGATACAGCACGAGCGACAGCATGATGATCGCACCGCCCAGCGAGCGCACATCGGGAAACCAGTAGTCCTGCGCGCCCCATCCGGTCAATTCGCGCAGAAGGCTTTGCACCGGGCCGGCGAACTGCAGGAGGTCGGTGTAGGCATAGGCCATCACATAAGCCGGCACCGCCATCGGCAGCAGCAATGCCCACTCGAAGAGGCGATGACCGGGAAAACGGCACATGGTAGTGATCCAGGCCGTGGTGACGCCGCCGATGATGACGCCGAAAGCGACGCCGAGCATCAGCAACAATGAGTTGCTGATGTAATCCGCGAGAACCGTCGATGCCAGATGGCGCCAGGTATCGGTAGCCGGCGCCGTCAGATTGAACAACACCACCAGAACCGGCAAAGCGAGCAGCGCCGCCAACCCTACGGCTATGAGGGTCAGCAATCGGGGGCGCTGACGACGCGTCACCAGAGGGCTGTCTTGCAGCGTGGGCGGTAAGGTTGCGGTGGTCACTCGATGTCGGCATCAGCGATGCCGCGGCATACGTAAGTTACGGAAAATCCAAGAGAAATCATTCTAACAAGAATCATTATCAGCAGCAAAACGGTATAATTTCGGCATGCCAGCCCGCCTCGATTTCAGCAATGTTTCGCACGCCTATGAAAGCACGCCCGTACTGCAGGGGGTCAGCTTTCATGTCGAGCCGGGCGCGATCGCCTGCCTGCTCGGTGCCAGTGGCTGCGGCAAAACGACCATCCTGCGCTGCATTGCCGGTTTTGAACCGGTATCAAGCGGTTCCGTCGCACTGGATGGCGAGGTGATGAGCGCACCGGATGTATCGATTGCCCCGGAGCGGCGGCGCATTGGCGTGGTCTTTCAGGACTACGCGCTGTTTCCGCACCTGACAGTCGCAGGCAATATCGCATTCGGACTGCGCCATGCCGATGCCGGAGAAGCCGCGGCGCGGGTGGCTGAACTTCTGGACATGGTTGGCCTCAGCGCCATGGGCAGCAAATACACCCATGAACTCTCGGGCGGCCAGCAGCAGCGCGTTGCCCTGGCCCGTGCGCTGGCGCCACGGCCGCAACTGCTGTTACTGGACGAGCCCTTCTCCAACCTGGATGTCGAAATGCGCGAGCGCCTGAGTGTTGAAGTGCGTGACATCCTCAAGCGGGAAAAGACTACAGCGGTTCTGGTGACCCACGATCAGAACGAAGCCTTCAATATTGCCGACGTGATCGGCATCATGCGCAACGGCCGCATCGAGCAATGGGATACGCCTTATCAGCTCTATCATGAGCCGCGAACACGATATGCCGCGGAATTCATCGGCCAGGGCCTGTTTCTGCCGGGCGATGTGCTGGCCAACGGGCGCATTCGGCTCGAGGTGGGCGAGTTTGTGCCCGATGTCGCGCCGAAATGGCCCGCAGGAACGGCAGTTGATGTCCTGCTGCGACCGGACGACGTACTGCACGACGACGCCAGCCCGATGCAGGCGACCGTGCTGCACAAGGCATTTCGCGGGGCCGCCTTTCTCTACACCCTGCAACTCCCCCATGGCGGCCAGGTGTATTCGCTCGTGCCCAGCCATCACAACCACGCCATCGGCGAGAAAATCGGCATTCGCCTCGAACTCGACCATCTTGTCGCCTACCCGCGGGATCCTGCGGCTGCGCAGGTGCGCGGCTGATCCCCTCGATCAGGACACTGCGTCAGGGCACCGCGGCCTGGCGCTGGCGGCGCATTGAAACCGCGAGTTCATTCACCGCCATCGCGTAGTTGATGCTGCGGTTATATCGCGTGATGACATAAAAATTGTTCAGACCCAGCCAGTAACGCGGCCCCGCCTCGGACTGCACCACGAACAAGGTGGCCAAGGCCTCCTCCTGCGCGGGCTCCAGAGGAACAATGCCGCGCTTTCTGAATTCAGAGACTGCCAGATGCGGGGCAATGCCCGCGGTGAGGAGTGCGTCCAACACCGTATCACCGACATCAACCGGAACGATCACCTGCTCCCCTTCGCGCCAGCCAAACTGCCGGTAGTAATTGGCGACACTGCCGATGGAATCAGCAACGCGGCGAAGATCACGCACCCCGTCCCCGTCAAAATCGACGGCGTATTTGCGGTAACTGCCGGGCATGAACTGCGGCACCCCGATGGCGCCTGCAAATGAACCTTTGAGACTGTTCAGCGGGATGCCGTTTTCACGAGCCAGCAGCAGAAACTGCTCCAACTCGTTGCGAAAAAATTCAGCCCGCCTCGGATAATAAAAGGCCAGTGTCGTCAGCGCGTCCAGCACGCTGATAGTGCCGGTGCGACGGCCGAATATGGTCTCGACCCCGATCGTAGCCACGATCAGTTCCGGCGGCACACGAAATTCGGCCGACGCCTTTTCCAGCAAGGCTTGATGTTCCGTCCAGAACTGCAAACCGGCCTTGATACGGGCGTCGGTGATGTGGCGCTGGCGGAATTCATGCCAGGGCAGCGCAGTCGCCGGGGCATCCATTGCCCTGATGATCGAATCCAGGCGTTTCGTTTCACGAAAGGCTTTTTCCAGCGCAGCCCGATCAAACCCATGCCGGTCTGCCATCTCCTGCACAAAGGCGCGAATTTCCGGCACCAAT
>JBIIZE010000172.1:0-5065 GCA_044346435.1 Burkholderiales bacterium | reverse complement strand
CAGCAGGTTTGCCGTTGGGGAAGGCGGTTTTGAATTTACCGGTCAGGCGGAACGCCAGCGGCTCTTCCTGGCCCGAAGGCTGGAAGCCGCGTGTCGACGGTTCACCCGACAAGGTGGCGATGATCAGGTCGGCGAGCATCGAGTTTTTCGAGGTGTGCACCAGCGTGGTCTGCTTGAGACCTTCCGGCGGCTTCACCACAAAACTCGCGCTGAAGGGCATCAGCAGCGTGCCGACCTGGCTGGTCACCACGTCGTCCATGTTCAGCGCTTCGTTGTTCAGCGACAGCAGCGTCGGCAACAGGCGCGGGCCTTCGCCGCTGGCGAAAGTCAGGTCGGCGACGACCTTGCCCTGGCTGGGTTCAACACCCCAGGCCTTGAACAGAGTCATCAGGTTGGACTGCCCCGCCGCACTGCCGCCGAAGGGATTCTGCGCATCCGGCTGCTGGTCGAAGTAAGCGTAGCTATCGACAAACGCAATCACTTTTCCGCCGCGCAGCACGAACTGGTCGATGGCGTATTCGGTCGGCTCAAGTATGTCGCGCGGATGGATGATCAGCAGGACCTTGATGTCGTCGTCTATCTTGGTGGCGGCGAGATCAACCTTGCGCACGTCAAAAATGCGCTTGAGTTCGGCTGCCAGCACCCAGGGATCGGTAGGCTGCTGTTTTTTCACCGGGTCGAGCGAACGGCCGAGCACCGGCAGATTGCTCATGATGCCGATCACCGGTTTTTTCGCCTGCGCGACCTGCGAGATCGAGCGGGTGATGTCGTATTCGAGCAGGCGCTCGCGGTCCGGCGTCAGCACCGGGATCGCGGCTTTCTGGTCGAGGAAGGACACCGACAGGCCGAGGTAGAACTTCTCGCCGGTGTTGGTCATCTGCCCTTCGACGTTGTCCAGCGCCGCGGATTCTTCGGCGTCGGAGTCCGGCTCGGGGTTGAACTTCTCGATGATGACCTTGCCGTTGGACGCGGCCTTGAATTCGTTCAGCACGTCTTCGACGCGGCTGGCGAAAGTCTTCAGGCCCGGCGGCACGGCAGTGCTGCCCTGCGAGTAATACAGGCGGATCTTCACCGGCGCTTCAAGCTTGCCGAGGATCGAACGCGTGCCTTCGGACAGCGTGTAAACACGGCCTTCGGTCAGATCAACGCGGGCATTGAGTGCGCTGAAAATGAAGTTGGCCGCAACGAGGATCAGCGCCAGCGCGATGATGCCGCCGGCGGAATACATCAGTGTTTCAAGATTCTTGTTTTTCATGATGTGTTTTCCCTGGATCAGCCCGCACGCTGGTTGCGGATGATCACGCCGGTGGTGAACAGCATGAAGCCGATCACCGAGGCGAAGAACACCACGTCGCGGGTGTCGAGCACGCCGCGCTGGAAACCTTCAAAGTGGGTCATCACCGAAAACGCGGCAATGATGTCCACCACGACGGGGCTGGCGAAACGCGTCAGCAGGTCGGTCACCGGGGTGTAGCCGGCGAGGATCAGGAACAGGCAGATCATCACCGACAGGATGAAGCTGATGACCTGGTTGCGCGTCAGCGCGGAGGTCATGCAGCTCACCGCGAGGTAGGAGCCGGCGAGCATCAGGCTGCCGATATACCCGGAGAAGATCACGCCGTTGTCGGGGTCGCCGAAATAATTCACGGTGATCACCACCGGGAAGGTCAGGCCCAGCGCCAGTGCAAGGAACAGCCATGACGCAAGGAACTTGCCGACGATGGCCTGCCAGCTGGTGATAGGCATGGTCAGCAGCAGTTCCATCGTGCCGAGACGGCGTTCTTCCGACCACAGGCGCATGCCGACGGCGGGAACGAGGAACAGGTACAGCCAGGGGTGCCAGGTGAAGAAGGACACCAGCGAGGCTTCGCCGCGTTCAAAGAAGTTGCCGATGGTGAAGGTGAAGAAACCCGTCAACAGCAGGAAGATCACCAGGAACACATACGCGATCGGCGAGGTGAAATAACCCGACAGCTCGCGTTTCATGATGGTACGGATATTGGCCCAGGCGTTCATGCGCGCACCTCGTGCTTGACGGTATCCGGCAGCGTGATCGCGCGGAACACTTCGTCGAGTTTGCCTTCGGGGGAACGCGCTTTGAGTTCCGCCGGCGTGCCGCTGGCGACAATGCGGCCGCGGTCGATGATGATCACGCGCGAGCAGGCGGCTTCGACTTCTTCAAGGATGTGTGTCGAAAAAATCACCACCTTGTTTTCGCCGAGGCGTTTGATCAGGCCGCGCACTTCGTGTTTCTGGTTCGGATCCAGACCGTCGGTCGGTTCGTCGAGAATCAGTACTTCCGGGTCATGGATCAGCGACTGCGCGAGGCACGTGCGGTGTTTGTAACCTTTCGACAGCGTGTCGATCGACTGGAACATCACGCCCTCGAGGAAGCACAATTCGATCGCGCGATGCACGGCGCGCTTGCGGGCGTCGCCCTGCAGGCCGCGCAGTTCAGCGCAGAAATTGAGGAAACCGTTGACCGTCATGTCGGCATAACCCGGCGCGTTTTCCGGCAGGTAGCCGATCAGCCGTTTGGCCGCGATCGGGTTTTCAACCATGTCGTGGCCACCGACAAGAATGCGGCCCGAGGTCGGGGGATAGTAGCCGGTGATCATGCGCATCGTGGTCGACTTGCCGGCGCCGTTGGGGCCGAGAAAGCCCAGCACTTCGCCGCGTTCGACGCTGAACGACACATCATTCACCGCCAGTTTTGGCCCGAAAGCCTTGACCAGGTGTTCGACGTTAATCAATGTCTCTCTCCGTTGCGATGCGCGGCCGTCCTGCAGCCGCGCGTTTTTGTGGCCTGTTAGATAGCGTTGCCGTGAAAAAATTCAAGGCTCTTGCGTCACAACAGGACACCCGCCACCCGTTTCCGGGTGGATCACTATAACCCATTGATTATATTGGATTATTTTTACAATCCCGCCCTTGTCCGCACAGGTTCCGCAAAAGCGAAAGTGGTGCCGACAGTCTGAATCGAACAGACGACCTACCGCTTACAAGGCGGTTGCTCTACCAACTGAGCTATGCCGGCGGGAGGCGGGATTATAGCGCCTCACCAGAGGGCGGGGCTCCTATAATTGCGCCTCGATTTCACTCCCGGAACTTGCTCAAAATGACCTCTTTTACTGTGGGTATCGTGGGCTGCGGCCTGATGGGCAGCGCCTGCGCCAAACGCCTGCTCGCCGCCGGCCACGCCGTCATCGGCTACGACATCGATCCCGCCAAATCCGCAGCGCTCGCCGCGATGGGTGGCCGGTCAGCGGCATCGCTGGATGAACTGGCGCGGACCTGCCGCACACTGGTGCTGGCGGTGTTCAATACCGAACAGGCCGAAACGACCTGCGACACCCTGATCGCTGCCCTCCCGTCAGATGCGCCGGCACTGACCACAATCTGCGTCAGTACCTGTGATCCTGATCGCATCGCAGCACTGGCACAGCGCCTGCCCGCGCAACGCCTGCGTTTTGTCGAGATGCCGGTCTCCGGCACCAGCGACCAGACCGCACGCGGCGACGCGCTGGGCCTGGTTGGTGGCGACCCCGCCGCCGCGGACGCGGTGAGCAGCGTCCTCGACGCCATCTGCCCGCGCCGGCATCACCTTGGCGCCGCCGGTAATGGCGGCCGCGCCAAACTCGCCATCAACCTGATCCTCGGCATCAACCGCGCCGCCCTCGCCGAAGGCCTGGTGTTCGCCGAACGCATGGGACTGCCGCTGACGCCCTTTCTCGCCGTGGCCCGCGATTCAGCCGCCTACTCGCAGATCATGGACGTCAAAGGCGACAAGATGATCGCCGGCGACTTCACCCCTCACGGCAAGATCGCGCAAACGCTGAAGGATTTTTCGCTGATGCTGGAACTCGCACAGCGCCTGCAACAACAACTGCCTCTGGCCGGCACCTACACCGACATCGTCGAAGGCTGCATGAAAGCCGGCGAAGCCGAATTTGATAACGCAGCTGTCATTCGCGAAATCCGGCGGCGCAAAAAATAACGCCCCGCGTTGACAGTCGGTCTGCGCCCCGACATGATCATTCGCATAAACAATACATCCAGGGCCCAGCCTATGTACAAGCTGCTGCTTCTCGTATTGCTCGCTTCAGTCCCGCGCTGGGCAATCGGTCAGGTGGAACCACCGTTCCACACACTGATGAATATTGCCAAGATAAAAAAAGTGATCCCGGTTGATACCGTTGCCGGCCGCACCAATGTCCTTTTCACCTCCATTGCGGACAATCCGGACCTGATATTCATTTATGCACCGGGTGGAGATGGTCACATGGCCATCTTCACCAGGGAAAACGGATTACCCCTGTCAAAAAGACCCAGGAATCCAGCCTATTTTTTTGCGCCGGCTTTTCTGGAGAAATCAGCCGGGTGGGCCGCCATTGATGTCCCGGCAATGTTCGCCTCCACCACAGATGTCATGGTCAGCCGTGCACTGCGGACCGATCAGAAACATATCGATGCCATGACTCAGGTGGGGCGCAAGTTCCGTGAAGAATTTCCCAAAGCAAAGCTCATTTTGCTCGGTCACAGCAACGGTGCGGTTGCCGCCGGCATGCAAGCCATACTGACCAAGCCACCTTTTGACGGGGTGGTTTTCTCCGCACCTCAACTGGCACCTTTGCCGTTCAGCTGGAAACCGGAGCGGGCAACCATACCCATCATGTTCATCACGCATGAAGATGATGCCTGCAAGGGTTCCGAGGCCTATCAAACAGTTCGGGCTGCGGGCAGCAAATTTCCGGTTACCGTGATCAAAAGCCCGTCATCCGGCAACCCATCTGAGTGTTTTATGGCACCAGGCCCTCACTTTTTCACTGACACCTATATCGAATACGCCGATGTGCTGCTGAAGTGGGCCGCATCGCTGAAGTAGCACATCCGCCCGAAACAGCCAGCTTTTGCGGGCATCCATAAAAAACGGCGCGGGGTTTCCGCGCCGTTTTTTTCAGCCGTTACCGCTCAGGTCTTTTTCACCGCATATCCATAAGCGAGGTTGGTGCGATCCCCGCCCTCGCGATCATAAGCCTGCTTCGCCAGCGCACACCGGTCATTC
>JBIIZE010000171.1:0-5085 GCA_044346435.1 Burkholderiales bacterium | reverse complement strand
GGACTCAATAATCCGTCGGAACAAGTGGAATGAGTGTGCAGGTCAAAACGCATAAATTTTTAATAAAATCATAGTTTTAGCTAATGCGAGGCGGGCATGATACCAAAATTGAATAAAACTGCCGGTATTGCACCCACCCTGCGCCACTCCAGCTTCTACCGAACCACAAAATGCGGTCGACATAAAACTGATCCAGGAAATCATTCAGATATACTGGCACTTCAACCAGAACAGGGATAAAGCGGGTATGAACCGCACCCAAAGCATCGCGCTTGCCATTGCAGTTGCCAACCTGCTGCTGATCACGCTGTTTCCGCCGGTTGACCAGTATTCGGTGGCCACATCCAGCATCCCCGTTTTCGCCGGGTTTTACTTTATTTTGTCCAAACCCCCGCTGAGTGAAATCAACGGCCCTCTGCTGGCAATCGAGATTGTCGTGGTGCTGGTGAATCTGGCAATCGCATGGCTGCTGCTGGCCGACAAACCCGGCAATACCGCCAGCAAGCGCAAATTCGGCCTGCAGAATGCCGCGCTGCTATTCACCGGAATCAATCTGGTGCTGATGCTGCTCTTTCCACCGATGGAATCGGTGTTCGCAGTCACCAAGGCTGCAATCCCCACATTCGAGGGTTTCTTTTTTATCTTCGCGCAAAAACCCGCACACGTAATCGTGGAAACCCTGCTCTATCTCGAAATCTCGTTCATCCTAGTGAACGGTGCATTTCTCTGGTTGATATTCAGGGAACGCAAACCGCCGACAGCCGAAGAAATCCGCGCGGCAATGCAGGACCTGAAACGGCATTAACAGGTGCGGAATTTACCTGGGCTGGTGCAGCCGGCTTTGCGCCGGCACATGCTGGGCGAGAAATTCCATCTGGTCGGCAAGAATGCGCCGGTTGGTCAGAATCAGATATTCGGCACGATTCGGAACATACGGTAGATAAACCAGTTCCATGCCGGCACCTTCAGGGGTGCGATCGCTCTTGCGCTCATTGCAAGAACGACAGGCCGTGACCACGTTCATCCAGGTATCACGGCCGCCTTTTGAAAACGGCACGATGTGATCACGGGTCAGCTTGGCGCCGGAAAAACCGGTAGCACAGTAAGCGCAAATCTGGCGGTCCCGGTGAAACAATTCGCGGTTGTTCAACGGCGGCACCTGGTTGAACGACTTCATTGCCATCGCCTTGCCCTTGATCGCAATGATGCTGGAGCCGCTGATCGTAGAACGTTCGCCAGTGATGCGGTTTAAACCGCCGTGGACTGTAAAAGCCTTCTCCCCGAGACTCCAGGCCACCTGATTTTTCGAGTAGTAGTAACAGGCGTGTTGCCAGGTAATCCAGCGATGCGGAATGCCGTGGGTATCCAGCGTCAAAATCAGCGGAAACAGATTGACTGTTGCCGGCTCACTCAGAATCGGAAGATCGCCATCCATTGCGGGCAATTTTCATCCAGAAAGCGAGGTTAAAGACAGGAACTCTATAGCCGTTTCAATTTACCAGATTTTTGAATATTTGGAACAATTAACCCTTGTGGCTGGCCGGGAGGCCGCCATCACGCTATACTCTCCCGGCGTGATTTACCCCCAAAGCCATTCATTGAATCCGGCGTCACCGCCGATCCCTCCCTACTGCGCCGCGCTCCTGCGCCGCGCTACGCGAGCGTGACGTCCGCGTTGCCTCTGCGCCACTCCAGTTAGCCCCATGTCGTTTGCCGATCTGAACCTGATACCCGAGCTGCAGCGCGCCGTCGCCGACGAAGGCTACAGCGAACCCACCCCCATCCAGGCCAAAGCCATTCCGGCTGTGCTGGAGCGCCGTGACATCATGGGCTGTGCCCAGACCGGCACCGGCAAGACGGCCGGATTTACGCTGCCGATGCTGCAGCTGCTCGCCCCTTACGCGAACAGCAGCCCGTCGCCGGCGCGTCACCCCGTCCGGGCACTGGTGCTGACACCAACGCGTGAACTTGCCGCGCAGGTCAGCGACAGCGTCAAAGCCTATGGCAAATTTCTGAAGCTGCGTTCTACTGTTGTCTATGGCGGCGTGGATATGCCGCCGCAGACCAAAATCCTGCGCGAAGGTGTGGATATCCTTGTCGCCACGCCGGGCCGCCTGCTGGATCACGTCCAGCAGAAAAGCGTGTCGCTTGGCCAGGTCGAAATCGTGGTCATGGATGAAGCCGACCGCATGCTCGATATGGGATTCCTGCCCGACATCCGGCGCATCCTGGCGCTGCTGCCCACGCAGCGCCAAAGCCTGCTGTTCTCGGCCACGTTTTCCGAAGAGATCAAGAAACTCGCCAACCAAATGCTGCGCAGTCCGACGCTGATCGAGGTTGCCCGCCGTAACGCACCTGCGGATCTGGTCAAGCATCAGGTTTTCGAAACGCCGGCATCGCGTAAACACGCTGTTCTGGCCAACCTGATCCGCAGCCGGGAAATGAAGCAGGTGCTGGTGTTCCTGCGCATGAAACGCGACTGCAACAAGCTGGCGCGTGACCTCGTGCGCGACGGCATCAATGCCACCGCAATCCACAGCGATCGCACCCAGGCCGAGCGCGAACAGGCGCTCACGGATTTCAAGGAAGGCCGGTCTACCGTGCTGGTGGCTACCGACATCGCTGCCCGCGGCATCGACATTGAAGAACTGCCGTTCGTCATCAATTACGAACTGCCCTACACCCCTGAAGACTATGTGCACCGGATCGGCCGTACCGGCAGGGCCGGCATGCCGGGCGAAGCGATTTCACTGGTCTGCCCCGATGAAATGCGTCTGCTTGCCGACATTGAAAAGCTGCTGAAGCGTGCTATTCCGCGCCAGTCGGCAGAAGAAGGTGCAGCCGATCGCGAGGCAGAACGCGAGTACGAGCGCAGCCAGGAACGTCGCCCCCGTCGCGAGCAGCGCGAAGAAGAACCAAGGCGAGCGGCTCCGGCAACGGCCACGCCCAAGCCGAAGCCTCAGGTTGCTGCAGATGGTTTTGATTTCAGCAAACCCTATGAACCCACATCAGGCTCTGCAGGTGCTGCAAATGCGCCCGCGGCACCACAGCGTTTGCGCACAAACCGTCCGCAGGCAGCCCTGCTCGGCGGCTTCATCTCCAGAGACAAGAAGTGATAACGGCGCCGCTTCTCCGGCGCAGATAACCCGTGGATGATTTGTCCATCGCAGAGCTGGTTTTTTTCTGCGTCATCATCATCATCTCCTACGCCATTCGCGGCAGCGCCGGATTTGGCGGCGTTACCGTACCCCTGCTCACCTGGGTAATGTCGCTGAAAATTGTGGTGCCCATGGTGACCTTCCTTGGCCTCGTATCATCAGTCGCCATCCTGCACGCCGAACGCCGGCATATTGCATGGACGGATCTTTGGCGGGTTCTGCCTTGGACAGCGCTGGGCGTAATGATCGGAGTTTACTTTTTCAAGATACTCGATGCCGTGACTCTGGCGCGCATGCTCGGCGGCTTTGTGCTTTCATACGGCGCCTATGCCATGGCCTCAACCTGGCGCAAGCCGGGCCGGATGCGCCTGCCCATGAATGCAATCACACCAATCGCCGGCACACTGGCTGGATTTGTCGGCACGATGTTCGGCTCGATGGCGGGAATGTTTTTCGCGATTTACCTCGACTTGCTGCGACACGGACGTGAAGCCTTTCGGGCGACCGTCGCAGCCATCCTTTTCGCATTGGGAATTCTGCGCGGCGGAGCCTACGTCATTGCCGGCGAATTCACCCGCGATGTCATCATGGCTTGCATCGTAGCCTTGCCAATGATGGCTATCGGCATTTTCATCGGCAACCGCATCAACGCCAATCTCAACGATATGGCCTTCAAACGATTGGTGGCAGGCATCCTGATGTTCAGCGGTCTGCCGCTGCTGATACGGTAAGCAGCCGCCCCGGCAGCACAGCTATAATCAGCATTCATTTCCGCACAGGGAGCAAGTATGGCTAACGCACGTTTGATCACACCATCCAATCTCCAGGCTACGCTGCATGACGGGGACGAAATCGCACTGCTGGATGTCCGCGAGGATGGCGAATTCGGTGAAGATCACCTGCTGTTCGCGCCCCCCCTTCCTTACAGCAGGCTTGAGCTGGGTATCGTGACGCTGGTTCCGCGCAAAGATGTGCGCATCGTGCTGTGCGATGACGGCCGATCGGGCGTCGCACAACGTGCGGCAGACCGTCTGGCGGCGCTTGGCTACAGCAACCTTGCCGTGCTCGAGGGCGGCACAGAAGGCTGGAAGGCCGCGGGTTACGTACTGTTCAAGGGTGTCAATGTGCCCAGCAAGCTGTTCGGAGAAATGGTCGAACACGCCTACAACACCCCGAGAATCACCGCAAAGGAACTGGTCAGGATGCGCGAATCGGGCGAAGATTTTGCCCTGTTCGACGGCCGTCCGGTCCACGAGCATCACAAAATGACCATTCCCGGCAGCACCTGCTGCCCCAATGCGGAACTGCCGTATCGCGTCGCAAGTATGGTCAAAAATCCAAATACCAAGATTATTGTCAATTGTGCAGGCCGCACCCGTTCGATCCTGGGCGCTCAGACTTTAATCAATTTTGGAATCCCCAACCCTGTTTATGCGCTCGAAAACGGCACCCAGGGATGGTACCTGTCGGATCTGCAACTGGAATACGGTTCAGCGCGTCAATACCCTGAAACCATTGATGCTGCGCAACTCCCTGCTCAACAGGAAGCTGCGCGCGCGTTAATGAAACGTTTCAATATCAAAGCGGCCAGTGCCGCTGAAGTAGCGGCATGGTTGAAAGAACCGGGCCGTACAACTTACCTCTGTGATGTGCGAACTCCTGAAGAGTTTGCCGCAGGCAGCATCGCGGGCGCACAACACACGCCTGGCGGCCAGCTGATCCAGGCCACTGATCAGTGGGTCGGTGTTCGTAACGCCCGTATTGTGCTGATAGACGGTGGAGACATGATTCGCGCCCCGGTGGTAGCCAGTTGGCTGCTGCAGCTGGGCTGTGATGCCTGCGTTCTTGATGGAGGAATCAAGGCCGGGCTCGAAGGCATCAAAGCAGCGACACCGGTGCTGCCGGCTCTTTCGATGATTGCACCTGC
>JBIIZE010000170.1:0-5096 GCA_044346435.1 Burkholderiales bacterium | reverse complement strand
GGTCGCGTGCGTGCGCTCGGCGTGACCTCGCTGGAACGCCTGCCGGCGCTGCCGGAACTGCCCACGGTCTCGGAATCCGGCCTCAAGGGTTACCAGTCCAGTCAGTGGTACGGCGTGCTCGCCCCCGCGGGCACCTCACCGGACATTCTCAATATCCTCAACGGCCATACCGTGAAGATCATGCAAAGCGCCGACATGAAGGAACGCATGAAGAACAGCGGCAGCGTTGCCGTCGGCAGTTCGCGCGAGGTGTTCGCGAAGTTTCTGCAAACCGAATTCAGCAAATGGGCGCAGGTGATCAAAGCCTCCGGCGCCACAGTCGACTGATCGACAATAAAACATTCATTCACGGAGCGAGCATGACCACTCAAAACAATCCTGCGGCCACGATCAAACACGAAACCCCGAAGCCCACGGCGACCAGCGATGCGGTTTACGGCAGCGATGTCATCGCCGGCACGCTGCGCGCGCTGGACATCGAATACATCGCATTGAATCCCGGCGCCAGCTACCGCGGCCTGCACGACAGCCTGGTCAATTACCTCGGCAACAAAAAGCCGCAGATGGTGTTGTGCCTGCATGACGAAAATGCCGCCTCGATCGCCCAGGGTTACTGGAAGGCCAGCAACAAACTGATGGCCGTCGGCCTGCATTCCAATGTCGGCCTGATGCACGCGTCGATGCCGATTTTCAACGCCTGGTGTGATCGCGCGCCGATGCTGATCCTCGGCGCCACCGGCCCCTGGGATGCCGCCAAGCGCCGCCCCTGGATCGACTGGATCCATACCTGTTCCGATCAGGCTGCACTGGTACGCAACTTCACCAAATGGGACAACCAGCCGGGTTCGACGGCTGCCGCGGTCGAAGCGATGATCCGCGGCGCGCAGCTCTCCATGATGGCGCCACGTGCGCCGGTGTATGTGAATCTTGACGTGACCATCCAGGAAGAAAAACTGGAGGCGCCGCTGCCGATGCCCGACATGGCTCGGTATGCGCCGCCGCCGATGGTACGTCCGTCCGAAACCGAACTTGAAGCCGCAGCGAAACTGCTGTCGAACGCCAAGAACCCGGTGATGCTCTGCGGCCGCGGCTCGCGCCGGCTCGACCACTGGAACGCCCGTGTCGCACTGGCCGAAAAACTCGACATGCGCGTGATCACCCAGATCAAGCTCGCCGCGTCCTTCCCCACCGACCACCGGCTGCACGCAGCACCCCCGGCCAACCGCCTGGTGCCTGCCGCGAAAAAAACCCTGGCCGAGGCCGACGTCATCCTCGCGCTCGACTGGCTGGATCTCGCCGGTGCGCTGAAGCAGACCTTTGGCGGCAAACCGGTCAACGCCAAAATCATCAACATCTCCTGCGACAGCCAGCTGCATCGCGGCTGGAGCATGGATTACCAGGCGCTGCCGCCGGCAGACGTGTGGATGAACTGCGAACCTGATGCTGCGGTGCCGCTGCTGACTGATGCGGTCACGGCACGTCCGCGCAAGATTGAAGGACCGGCCTATTCACTGGCCGGCGCGCCGGGCGAACCGCTGGCGCTGAAAGGCCTCGCCCATGCCTTTAATGCCGCGGTCGGCAAGCAGGACATCAGCATTACCCATCTGCCGCTGGGCTGGAGCGGCGCTTACACCCACTTCCGTCATCCGCTGGATTACCTCGGCTTTGACGGCGGCGGCGGCGTCGGTGCCGGCCCCGGCCTGACCATCGGCGCGGCGCTCGCGCTCAAGGGCAGCGGCCGCATTCCCATCGGCCTGATGGGTGACGGCAACTTCCTGATGGGCAACACCGCGGTGTGGACCGCCGTGCACTACCAGATCCCCTGCCTGATGATCATCTGCAACAACCGCTCGTTCTTCAATGATGAACGCCATCAGGCCCATGTCGCCGACGACCGCGGCCGTCCGCCGGAAAACGCCTGGATCGGCCAGAAAATCATCGACCCCGACATCGACATCGCCGCCATGGCGCGCGCCCAGGGTGCGGAAGGCATCGGCCCCGTTACCACGATGGCCGACATGCAACCCGCCATCGAACGCGGCATCGCCATCGTCAAGGCCGGCGGCGTCTGCGTCATCGATGCCCGCGTACTGCCGGGCTATGATGGCGAATAATTGCTGAACACCCATAAAAAAACCACCGAGGAGAAATCGATGAAAAAGTCCCGTCTCATCGTCACTGCGCTGGGTGCGGCCGCGCTGGCCGCTGTCATGGGCGCCGGCGCAGCGGACTATCCGTCACGCCCGATTCGCGTCATCGTGCCGCAAAGCGCCGGCGGCTCGACCGACGTTGCTGCGCGAATCCTCACCGACCAGCTGTCGACCGTGCTGAAGCAGAACCTGGTGGTCGACAATCGTCCCGGTGCCGGCAGCCTCAACGGCACCGAAGCTGCGGCCAAGGCCGCCCCGGATGGCTATACCCTTTTGTCGATCGCCGCTTCGCTGACGATCACGCCGGCGCTGCAGAGCAACCTGCCCTTCGACCCGGTTCGCGACTTCGCGCCGATCACCCAGATCGTCGACCTGCCGCATATCCTGGTGCTGCATCCCTCGGTGGCCGCAAAGTCGGTCAGCGAACTCGTCGCATTGCTCAAGGCCAAACCCGGCCAGATCGGCTGCGGCTTCAGCGGCATCGGCACCAGCACCCATCTCGCCATCGAACTGTTCCAGTACATGAGCCAGACGAAAATGCTGCTGGTGCCGTACAAGGGCGGCGCGCCGGCGATGCAGGCACTGCTCGGCGGCGAGGTTCAGGTCAACTTCGGCACCAGCTCCACCGCCCTGCCGCACATCCGCGCCGGCAAGCTGCGCGCACTGGCGGTGACCGGCGCCAAACGTTCGCAGGCGGCGCCCGAACTGCCGACCATCGGCGAATCCGGCGTCAAGGGCTACCAGCACTCATCCTGGGTAGGCCTGCTTGCGCCGGCAAAAACGCCGAAGCCGATCATCGACCGCCTTCATGCCGAGTCGGTAAAAATCCTCAACCGCGATGACATCCGCAAAACTTTCCTCAAGGGCGGCCTCGAAGTCGAAGGCAACACGCCGCAGGAATTCGCGGAAGCGATCAAGCGCGAAGTCGAGCAGTGGAAAAAACTGGTCCAGGTTGCGGGAATCAAGGCGCACTGACCCGATAAATTTCCGGTTTGTTCAACAAAAAAGCCGCGGAAAGATCCGCGGCTTTTTTGTTTCAGCACAACAGCGTCATTTCTTCTTATCGCCGTCAGGCCGGTAGCTGGTCTCCGGACGCAGACCCTTGCGCACGGCCTTCTCACTGATACGGCCGTTCTCCAGATATCCGCCGGTCGCGGCACGCTTGCCACCCTCGTCCCACACCGCCAGCCAGTCGCCAACCGGCGAACCGAACCACGGTGACTGCGGACGCAGCTTGGGCAGCCCCATCTCTTCCCAGATCTTGCGCGAGCGCTCCATGTATTCACGCTTGGGCAACGCAAACGGCGGCAACACTTCCTTGGTCGTCGCGTCGATCAGCAGCGTCGCATCTTCCTCGTCGGTCTCATGCTCGCGCTCCGGACCATGACCGCCGCTGCGGTGTTTCAGTATCTGCAGGTCTTCGGCGGGATTCATGCGGAAAGCCAGCGCCCAGAACAACGCATCCGAATTTTCCGGATCAACATCCTCGTTGACTGCAATGCCGATCTTGCCGCAATCGGCCTTGAACGCGCTCATGCCGTACAACGCGCGCCACACTTCGCTGCGCGGCGTGCCCTGCTCGACAGTGACGATGGTCATGCGCCGCAACGCCGTCATGCGTTCGTGCAGCGTCACGCGCTTGACCGTCTTCAGGCCCAGCGTATTGCGCAGGTGCGACAGGAACATCGGCTCGAAGGACACGCGCTTGATCGCGCTCGATTCGCTCGGCGTGACCTGACTCAGGTATGAGGCAACAATCGCATCCTTGCGGTGGGTGATCGCCGTGACGCGCATCGGCATGTTGAACTGTTCCAGCGCGACATGGCCGTGCGACTCACCAAAGGGACCTTCCGGCTCGACATGCTCCAGATCGATCAGGCCCTCGATCACGATCTCGGCATCCGCCGGCACCATCAGATCCACCGTCTTCGCCTTGACCACATGGATCGGTGCACCGGCAACACCGCCGGCGACACCGACTTCATCAAGGTCGATCGGCAGCTTCATCGGGGCAACAAACGCCACGCAGGGCGGCGCGCCGAGCACGATGGCGACCGGCATGGTCTTGTCGCCACGTTTCTGGTGTTTCTGGTAATGCCGGTAACCGCCGGCGCCGCCCACCCGCGTCGCCATGCGCACGACCATGCGGTCGGGTGCCTTGAGGCCGGCGCGGTAGGTGCCGTGGTTCTGGATGCCGGTTTCCGGATCCCTGGTGATGACATTGGTCGCGGTCAGGGTCGGCGCACCGTCGAAGCCCGGCGTCGACACCGGAATCGGCAGTGAATCCAGTCCGTTGCCTTCGCCCAGCAACTGATCGCCGGTGATCACTACCTCCTGACAGGCGCCACTCTCAACGACACGCGGCGGAATCGGATTGGCGATGGCCTTGTCCCAGCGCTGCTGCACCTCTTCCAGGGGCGCACCCATACCCACACCGTAAATTTCGCGGTTGCCGGCGAAGGCGCCGACCACTACAGGGAACTTGTATTTCCGGCCCTGGGCGTTGACGACATTGGTGAACAGGAAGGCCTTGCGCTCATGCTCCTCGATGCCGCCGACATACTGCCAGCGCACCAGCGGATGCATTTCCGCATCCTTGTCGATCGGACGGTCCACCTCGACAAGCAGGTCACGCTGACGCAGTGCATCGAGGTGGTCATGCAGGTCCGCGTAACCGCGGTCATTTTTTTTCATGCTGATTCAGTGCTCCTGTGGCGGCGCTTATTTGACGCGGGTCGCCGTCCACGGCGTGGTTTTGCCACCGGCCGTCACCGTGCCGTCAATGCGGTTGCCGTTGACCTTGCCGGCGTAACGCGCTTCACCGGCGGTAAAGCTGATGTCCTCACCGCGCAAACGGCCCAGCTGCACATTCGACAGTTTGCCGCCGCTGCTGACCGAACCCTGCACCATCTGGAATTCCTGGGCGAACTTGATTTCGTCATTGCC
>JBIIZE010000267.1:0-3760 GCA_044346435.1 Burkholderiales bacterium | reverse complement strand
CGGTCGGGTCTCCGGCCGCACCGCCGAGCGCATCGCCGGTGGCGTCGTTGCACTGCGCCATCGCCGTGAACAGGCGCTCAGCGACTGCGCCGGTCACCTGCTCCGGCGCCAGCAGCGCGCCCTCGACGCGACAGGATTCGACGCGCATCCGGTTCTCGGTCAGCGTACCGGTCTTGTCGGAACAGATATAGGTAATCGAACCCAGCGTCTCGACGCTGGGCAGCCGGCGCATCAGCGCCTGCTGTTCAACCATGCGATAGGCACCGAGCGCGAGTGCAATGGTGACAACAGCCGGCAATGCTTCGGGTATCGCCGCCACCGCGAGGCTGACCGCAGTGAGCAGCATCAGCAACGGCGGTTCGCCTCGCAGCAGTCCGGCGACAAAGATCAACGCGCAAACCAGCAATACAAAAATTGCCAGCCGCCTGCCGAAGGCCGCGAGCCGCTTCTGCAGCGGTGTTTTCGATTCTTCGCTGGCCGCCAGCAGCGCGGCAATATGCCCCAGTTCGGTCGCCATGCCGGTCGCCACCACCAGACCGGTGCCGCGTCCGTAGGTCACAATGGTGCCCTTGTAGGCCATGTTGCGGCGGTCGCCGAGCGCGGCATCGGCTTCGGCAAGAAGCCCGGCATCCTTGTCCACCGGCACCGATTCACCGGTCAGCGCGGCTTCTTCCACACGCATGCGCATGGTTTCGATCAGGCGCAGATCCGCCGGCACCATGTTGCCGGCCTCCAGCAACACCAGATCGCCGGGCACCAGTTCGCTGGCGGCAATCACCGCGCGCTGTCCGTCGCGCAATACGGTCGCCGATGGCGCCGCAATACGCTGCAGGGCGGCCATCGCCTTTTCGGCGCGATATTCCTGCGTAAAACCAATGACGGCATTGAGCAGCAGGATGGCGACAATCGCCAGCGTATCCGCAATGTCACCGACCACGCCGGACAGCACTGCGGCCGCCATCAGCACGACAATCATGAAGTCGGCAAACTGGGCCACGAGAATATGCCAGGGGCTGCGCTGGGCTCCCTGCTGCAACAGATTGGGACCGTACTGCGCCAGGCGTCTTGCTGCTTCCACTGCGGCAAGACCACGCCGCGCATCGCCACCCAGCGTAGATAGCGCAGACGCCGCATTCTGACCATGCCAACTCACGGATGAATCAGTCGGGGCGCTCTTCACAGTATCGGGTTCGCGGCTCATGCGCCCATGCTATCCACCGCGACGGGGCGGTGTTTGATTCAGATCAAAACCGGGGACGGTTAGAGAATCAGCAGGACATGCACGCGGTAGGGGCCGTGGGCGCCCAAGGTTACGGTCTGCTCGATGTCGGCGGTGCGCGAAGGTCCGGAAATAAAATTCACGGCGCGCGGCATGTCGCCGACATCACGGCGCAACAAAGCCCACGCGTCTTCCATGCCGGAGACAATGCGACTTTTAGAAACGACGGCAATATGTGTTTCCGGCAACAGGCTTGTGGTGGCCGGCGTATCCCTGCCCGAACACATCATCAACGTACCGGTTTCGGCGATAGCGCAAAAAGCCCCGGTAATTCCGACCAGATCCGTATCGCGTGCAGGACGGCCGTCGACCTGAAGACCCTGCCCCGCCCAGTCGAGGCTTGAAAACTCCGGCCAGCACACTGCAGATTTCGACAACTGCTTTTCAGCCAGATAACGGGCAACCGCCGCAGGCAATTCCTGCAGCGAGCCCAGATCCTCGACGCTGGTGGTCAGATTCAGCGCCCGGTCACGAAACCGCGCCACCAGATCGGCGTCGACATGGGGACGCGGGCTTTGCGGATGTTCGGCAATAAACTGCGCGACCTTTTCCCGCTCCGCATTGCGCGGCGTCACCGCCTTGCCCTGACGGGTGCGGATGCGGGCGAGGATGTTGGCGCGCGCAGACATTCAATCAACCCAGCGTCGGCATGTTGAAGCCGGTCGGCAGTGCCTTGTCATCCGGCCAGCGCGTGGTGACGACCTTGCCGCGCGTGTAGAAACGCACGCCTTCCGGACCATGCACATGCTGATCGCCGAACAGCGAATTGCGCCAGCCGCCGAAGGAATAAAACGCGATGGGCACCGGGATCGGCACATTGATGCCGACCATGCCGACCTCGATCTCGCGCTCGAAACGCCGCGCCGCACCGCCGGAACGGGTAAACACTGCGGTGCCGTTGGCAAAGGGATTGGCATTGATCATCGCAATCGCCTCATCGAGAGACTTCACCCGCAGCACCACCAGCACCGGCCCGAAAATTTCGTCACGGTAGATGCTCATGTCCGTGCGCACCCGGTCAAACAGCGAAGCGCCGATGAAAAAACCGTCCTCATGGCCCGGCACCTGATGCCCACGACCATCGAGCACCAGCTTCGCCCCCGCAGCAACACCTTGGTCGACATAACCCGATATCTTGTCGCGATGCACCCGGCTGATCACCGGCCCCATGTCGGTGCCTTTGTCGTGGCCGGAACCGATTTTCAGTTTTTCAGCGGCGCCCTTGAGCTTGGCGACGAGAGCATCGGCCACTTCTTCCACAGCGACCACCGCGGAAATCGCCATGCAGCGTTCCCCGGCGGAACCGTAAGCCGCGCCGATCAGGGCATCTGCCGCAAAATCCAGATCCGCATCGGCCAGCACCACCGCATGATTCTTCGCGCCGCCGAGCGCCTGCACGCGTTTGCCTTGCTGCGCGCAGGTTTCGTAAATGTATTTGGCAATCGGCGTTGAACCGACAAACGACACCGCCTTGACGTCGGGATGATGCAGCAACCCGTCCACCGCTTCCTTGTCGCCATGCACCACATTGAGCACGCCGTCCGGCAATCCGGCCTCACGCAACAACTCGGCCATGCGCATCGACGCTGAAGGCACCTTCTCCGAAGGTTTCAACACAAAGGTATTGCCGCAGGCAATGGCCACCGGAAACATCCACAGCGGCACCATCACCGGAAAATTGAACGGCGTGATGCCCGCACACACGCCCAGCGGCTGGCGCAGCGAATGGGTATCGACGCCGGTACCGACATCCGGGCTGTGCTCGCCTTTCAGCAATTGCGGAATGCCGGTCATGAATTCGACGACTTCGATACCGCGCTGCACGGAACCCATCGCGTCCGGCAGGGTCTTGCCGTGTTCATCGGTCACCAACCGCGCCAGCTCCTCATGGTGGGCCACCAGCAGTTCGCGGAATTTCATCAGGATTCGCGCGCGGCGCAGCGGCGGCGTATCGCGCCAGGCCGGGAACGCGCGTTTCGCAGCCGCAACCGCCGCCTCAATATCCTGTGCATTTGCCAGGGGCACGCGACGCGTCACCTTTCCAGTGGCCGGGTTGGTGACATCGGCGCTGCGCGTCGAAGTAGCGCTCTGTGCCTTGCCGTCGATCCACAAGGGGACGGTGGCCACGGCGGGATGGTCTGCCGGTTTGTTCATTGACTCCTCCAGTGATACATCAAAATCCGATATTCAGTATTTACTGCGCAATTTTTAACTGCTCATTTTTTGACTGCGGCGCGATACAACTCGCGGAAAGTGCGCCCTTCCGGCGCCGGCAGGTCACGACGATCCGTCCAGCCGCCGGCAAAAGGCAGGCTACGGATCATGCCACGCTCGTCAGCCGCAGATTTCAGCACCCGCGCCTGCAAGCCTGTAGTCATCGCATACAGCCGCGGATGCTGCGCCAGCCAGCCCCAGGCGCGCAGTGCGAACATCTCGTACCAGGGCTTCAGCTTGAGATCGAACTGCTGCTCGCGCAGTTTG
>JBIIZE010000169.1:0-5153 GCA_044346435.1 Burkholderiales bacterium | reverse complement strand
GTCAAGGTGTTTATCGATCGCGTTCGGGAAAAGGCGGTGGGCGAGGAAGTTGTCGGCAGCCTGACGCCGGGCCAGGCGCTGGTCGGTGTTGTGCACCGCGAACTGGTTGCCCTGATGGGCGAACACAACGAGTCGCTGAATCTGGCCGTCCAGCCGCCGGCAGTGATATTGATGGCCGGTTTGCAGGGCGCCGGCAAAACAACGACCGCGGGCAAGCTTGCGCGCTGGCTGCGCATCGAACAAAAAAAGAAAGTGCTTCTGGTCAGTTGTGACGTTTATCGTCCCGCGGCGATTGAACAACTGAAGGTGCTGGCCGCACAGGTCGAGGTTGATTTTCATCCCGTTGCCGAAGGCGAGAAGCCGGTCGATATCGCGAAGGGTGCCCTGCAATACGCGCGCACCCATTATCACGATGTACTGATCGTCGATACCGCGGGCCGCCTTGCCATCGACGAAGCGATGATGCAGGAGATCCGCGAACTGCACGCTGCGGTGCATCCGGTCGAAACGCTGTTTGTAGTCGACGCCATGCAGGGTCAGGATGCGGTGAATGTGGCCAAGGCTTTCGGCGAAGCCTTGCCGCTGACCGGCGTCATCCTGACCAAACTCGACGGTGATTCACGCGGCGGCGCCGCACTGTCGGTGCGCCACGTCACCGGCAAACCGATCAAGTTTGCCGGCACCGGCGAAAAAGTCACCGGACTGGAAGCGTTCCATCCCGACCGCCTCGCGTCGCGCATTCTCGGCATGGGCGATGTGCTGTCGTTGATCGAGGATGTCACCAAATCGGTGGATCGTGATGAAGCCGAAAAACTGGCGCGCAAGGTCAAATCCGGCAAAGGGTTTGATCTCGAGGACTTCAAGCAGCAGATTGCCCAGATGCGCAAGATGGGCGGCGTAACGGCACTGATGGACAAGCTGCCTGCACATCTGGCACAGGCCGCAGCGCAGGGTGCGCCGCAGATGGATGACAAGGCGACGCGCCGTCTCGAGGGCATCATCAATTCCATGACGCGGTTGGAGCGCAGCAAACCGGAACTGATCAAGGCCTCACGCAAGCGGCGTATTGCCGCCGGCGCCGGCGTGTCGGTTCAGGAAGTGAACCGGTTGCTCAGCCAGTTCGAACAAACGCAGAAGATGATGAAAATGGTCGCCAAGGGCGGCATGGCGAAAATGATGCGCTCCATGAAGGGCATATTCCCGGGAATGCGCTGAGCATTCCCGGCACCCCTGCGTCGCCGGCTATTTCAGGCTGAATCCCTGGCGCCGTATGTAATCACCAAAATCCGCGCGCTCGGGTTCAGCATACTGTCGCGCCTTGTCTTCCGACCAGCCATAAAAATCCGCAGCGCCGAACTGTTTGAGCCGCCTTTGCTTGCCGTAAGGGTGGTTGGCGTGGCGCCGCCGGTCGTAGGCATCCACGTGTTCGCGCAGACGTGTCTCATCATAACGGTCGGTATGCACGGTGACATCGAGCGGCAGGCGCGGGCTGATATGGCCTGCGGCAGATGGATAACCCACGCATAAACCGGCAATCGGAAATACGCCTTCCGGCAGCCCCAGTTCGCCGCTGACGGTATCAATGGCATTGCGAATGGCGCTGATCGGGCAGGTGCCGAGGCCGGCTGCTTCGGCGGCATTGATGAAATTCATCATGACAATCCCCGCGTCGACCGCTGCATTCATGAAGTGGTCGAGATGCTCGTTGGCAAAGGGTTTGCCGCGCCACTCCCCGATGTGGCGGATCCGCCGGTTGTTGCCGCAGAACACCAGGAAGACCGGTGCGTCGAGGATCCACGCCATGTCCGGCAGGTGCGCCACGATACGCTGGCGTTTTGCCGGATCGGCGACATGAATGATGTCGGCCTGCTGAAGATCACTTTTGGTCGGCGCCGAAAGTGCGCAGGCAAACAGCAGTTGCAGCAGCTCCGGGCTGACCGGATCCGGGCGATAGCGGCGCAGCGACCGGTGTTCGGCCATGCGCGCCAGTTCGGTTGCACCGGCTTGTGCGTCAGGCATCCCCACGGAACTGCCGTAGCGGGTTGTAAAGGCGGCGGCGACTCGTTCGGCGGGGCTTTTTTCAGGGTTATTCATATAATTATCAATAAAAACAGTTGGTTAAATTGAATCCCGGTATTTTCTGTGGCGCCCCGGGCTTTTAAGGCTGTCGTTATTAAACATTGCCTCGGAGGGTGGAAGTGGCGTAAAATCCGCCCCTTTCGACTTTTTCAGTCACCGGGAAATCCGTCATGGTGGTGGTCCGTTTAGCTCGTGGAGGCGCCAAAAAGCGCCCGTTTTTCAACCTCGTCGTTGCCGACTCGCGTTTCGCACGCGACGGCCGCTTTATCGAGCGCCTGGGTTTTTACGATCCCAAAGCGCCTGAAGGCCGCGAACGTCTGCGTATCAACAATGAGCGTCTTGCTTTCTGGCAAGGCAAGGGTGCGCAACTGTCGGACACAGTCACCCGTCTCGTCAAGCAGGCTGGTGCCCAAAAAGCAGCTGCCTGAGCAGTCGGTCGCTGAACGGCTGGTAGTCATGGGGCGCGTTGTTGCGCCCTACGGTGTCAACGGCTGGATCAAGATTCAGCCGTTCACGCAGGAAAGCCGGGGGTTGCTCGATTATTCGTCGTGGCAGGTCGGACGCGAAGGCGCCTGGCAGCCTCGATCCGTGGAGTCTGCAAAAGTGCATGGCGCCGCGGTGGTTGCAAAGCTGGCCGGCATCACCGATCGCGATCAGGCGGCGGTGCTGCAGGGAATGCGGATCGCGATATCGCGCGACGCCTTTCCCGAGGTCGCCGGCGGAGAATTTTACTGGGCCGATCTGGTCGGGCTGAAGGTGGTGAATACAGCCGGGATCGACCTGGGAATAGTGTCCCGGGTGTTTGAAACCGGTGCCAATGATGTGCTGGTGGTGGAGGACAAGGTGGCAGGTGGTGAGCGCGAGCGCTTGCTGCCTTTCATCGAGACGGTGGTCCGGCAGGTGGATATTGCCGGCGGCAGCATAACCGTCGACTGGGAAGCGGATTACTGATGTTGCAGTTCGATGTCGTCACACTGTTTCCGGCGATGTTCGATGCGGTGACCGAATCAGGGGTTACCGGTCGGGCCCGGGAGCGCGGTCTGTATCAGTTTGTGGCGTGGAATCCGCGGGATTTCACGACAAACGTGCACCGCACCGTCGATGACCGGCCTTATGGCGGCGGTCCCGGCATGGTGATGATGGCGGAGCCTCTGGATAAAGCGCTGGCAGCAGCGCGGCAGCGGCAGATGAGCGCGGGTGTCGACAAACCGCGGGTGGTGCATCTGACGCCGCAGGGAAGATTGCTGGATCACGCGCTGGTGGCAGAGTTTGCGCGGGAGCCGGGGCTGGTGTTGCTGGCCGGACGTTATGAAGGTGTGGATGAGCGTCTGATCGATCGCCAGGCCATCGAGGAAGTCTCGATCGGTGACTATGTATTGAGCGGCGGTGAACTCGCTGCGATGGTGTTGATGGACAGTGTGGTGCGGCAACTGCCCGGTGCTTTGGGAGATGCCGAATCCGCCAGCCAGGATTCGTTTGTTGACGGCCTGCTGGACCACCCGCACTACACCCGCCCGGAAGTGTACGAGGGTGCGGCGGTGCCGGCGGTGCTGTTGTCAGGCAACCACGCGGTGATCACGCGCTGGCGTTTGAAGCAGTCGCTGGGACGCACCTGGCAGCGACGGCCGGATTTGCTGGAACGGCGGGTGTTGACCGCGGAAGAACGGTCACTGCTCGACGAGTTTCGCCGCGAACAGGAAAGCGGCAGGGTTTAACCGCGAACGCCATGATGGCGGACGCAATCAAGTTTGAGGGAGTCAAGAGATGAACGTCATACAGCAGCTGGAACAGGAAGAAATGAAGCGTCTGGGTCGCAAGACTCCGGAGTTTGTTGCCGGTGACACGGTCATCGTCAACGTCAACGTGGTCGAGGGCGAGCGCAAGCGCGTCCAGGCTTACGAAGGCGTGGTCATTGCCAAGCGCAACCGGGGCATCAATTCCTCGTTCATCGTGCGCAAGATCTCCTCGGGTGAGGGCGTCGAGCGGACTTTCCAGACCTACTCACCGTCGATCGCCAGCATCGAAGTGAAGCGTCGCGGCGACGTCGGCCGTTCGAAGCTTTACTACCTGCGCGGCCTGTCGGGCAAAGCGGCCCGCATCAAGGAAAAGCTCACCGTCAGCAGTTCGGTGGTTGCCGAGGTCGAAGCCGAAGCCGCACCGGCCGAGAAATAAGTATTCTGTATCCCTGAAAAGGCGGCTGCGGCCGCCTTTTTCTTTGTCAGTGACCGTTGCGCAGGTGCTTCGCGCCGGGCCGCCGCTACAATAAGCGCATGATTCTGCAACGGCTGATCGCCCCCCTTTTTACATCGGTGGTCCTGATCGCGATGATGGCGGTGTCGGCCGCGCACGCCGCCGACGAAATTGCTGCCACGCGCAGTCTCGCTGAAGCCGGTGCGATTCAACTTGCGCTGCAGCGTGTCGACATGCTGCAGCCGGCGTCGGTAACGGCGCCATTCCCCAAAAGCGCTTCCCCGGTGGCGAGCTGGGCGGATTGGGAGCGTCTGCGTCTGCAACTGCTGGTGTCCCGGGGTGAGAATGACAGGCTGCTGCAGCGTGTCGCCGCCATGCCTGCCGGTGTTGAAGCGGCGGTTGCCGCTGATTTTCATGCCGTTGGCGCACGATCAGCATTGACGCTCGGGCGCGGCGCAGCCGCACGTGATCAGGCCGGGCGCGCGCTGTGGACCGCGGGTACGGACGCGACGCGCCTCAAAGAGTTGCGCCTGCTGGTGATCCGCAGCTTGGTAATGGACGGTCAGGCGGACGATGCTTATCGCAGCATGCTGCGCTTCCAGCAGGATTACCGGCCGCTTGATGCGGCGACCGCGACACAGTTTGTCGATGGTCTGCTGCAACTGAAGCGGGTTCAGGAAGCCGTGGCCTGGCTGGGTCTGCTGGATGAGCGCGGCCCGACAAAGCTGCGCCTCCGGTTGCATACCGGCCTGCTGTCACCGGCGGATGCAGTGACCCAGGCACGGGCCGGCATTGCGCGCAGCGAAGATCCGGCCTGGTGGCGGGTGTTGCTCGACGCCGCCGAAAAACAGCCCGCCCCGTTGCTGAAAATTGAAACCCTTGAG
>JBIIZE010000279.1:0-3679 GCA_044346435.1 Burkholderiales bacterium | reverse complement strand
CCCAGCACGGACTTGACGGCTGCGATCAGCGCATCCGGCTGAAAGGGCTTGGTAATGTAGCCATTGGCGCCGCCGGCCAACCCCTTGAGCACCGCCTCGCGCGTGGCCTTTGCCGTGAGCATCAGCACCGGCACCGATTTCAGCGCGGGATGCTCGCGCATTTTCATCAGGATGTTGAACCCGTCGGCATCGGGCAGCACAACATCCAGCAGCACCAGATCCGGCGGTGGCTGACGCCGCAGCCCGGCGACGATTTCGTCACGGTTACCAGCCGTCGTGGCGACAAAACCTTCGAGCTCAAGGTATTTCCTGAGGAATTTCGCCAGCGCCTCATCATCCTCGACGATCAGTACGGATTCGCCCCCGGATGACTCCGTCTGGGCCGCCGCCTTTATCGCAATGCGCACGTAATAACCGTGGCGCTGCAGCGTGGACACGCCGGATGCGGCATCCGACTCCGCCTGACTCAACGCGGACTCCGAGAGTTTCTTTGGCGACGCACTGAAAAACTCGATGAAATCCGGTGACAGCGTCAGCTGGTTGGTGGCGAGATCGGCATAACCGTCGCGGACCAGTTCGCCCATCACCGTCGGAAACCGGCCGTCGCCCGCAGAAATTTTTGCGCGCGCCCTGATTTCGGCAACCGTCGCCTTCCCGTCAATCAGCACCAGCAGCTTGAGCGCGAGCGCATCCAGGCTGGTTTCCGACGCCTGAAGTTCATTATTGCCCTTGAATGTCAGGATATAGACATCAGCGTCATGGACGGTAAACGGTTCATTAAGCGGCATTGCTCTCGGCCTCCGGTGACGTCTTCTGACAGCGGCAGGACTCCAGTTTACCGAAGCCCGCCCGGATGCGAAGAAAAATGTGCCCGCACACGCTGCCAGCCGGCAGTCCTAGCCAAAGTGATCAAAACCCTTTTGCCGTGCCTCCACCGGCAAGCCGTCGCCGTCGACGACCACCACACTGCAGACGCCCTGCGGCGCACGGATCACCCGCCCGATGCGCGTCACCTTCGTGCCCGCCTTCAGCGCGGCACGTTCCACCGCAGACCGTTTCGCCGGTGATGCGGTGAAACACAGTTCGTAATCATCACCGCCCCCCAGCAGCGCGGCCTGCGCCGCAGCCAGTTCCCGGTAACGTTTCATCAACGGCGACACCGGGAGGCGTTCAATCGCCACCACCGCCGCGACCTTCGAGCGCTCGCAGATATGTCCGAGGTCGGCGACCAGACCGTCCGACACATCAATCGCGCTGCGTGCAATGCCGCGCAAAGCCACACCCAGCGCCATGCGCGGCTGCGGCCAGTCGAGGCGCTGCAGAGCCTGCTTCAGTTCCGACGGCTTGAGTTTGATGCGTTTGTTTTTCGCCGCCACCGCCAGCGCGGCATCACCCAGCGTACCGGACACCCAGACATCGTCACCGGGCTTCGCGCCATCGCGACGCAGCGCCTGCCGCGCCGGCACTTCGCCGATGATCTGCACACACAGGTTTAGCGGCCCTTTGGTGGTGTCGCCACCGATCAGATCCACGCCATGTTTGCGCGCGAGCTTCATGAAGCCTTTCGACATCGCCGCCACCCAGCGCTCATCGGCCTTGGGCAACGCTATACCCAGCGTCGCCCAGCGCGGCGCCGCACCCATCGCCGCCATGTCCGACAGATTCACCGCCAGCGCCTTGTGTCCGACGGATTCAGGATCGGCATCCATGAAGAAGTGCCGCCCGCCGACCAGCATGTCGGCAGCCACCGCCAGCACTTGGCCACGCGAGGGTTTGATCAGCGCGGCGTCATCGCCGACGCCGAGCAGCGTGCGCGGGGTGGCGTGGGTGAAATGCGTTTTGATGAGGTCGAATTCGGAGGGCATCAGCAGCTCATTTGCACAGAATGTCCGCCATCCAGTCCGCCGTCTGCGTCTGGAACATGTAACGCCGGTTGTTGGCGACATGGTTGCCGCCCTTGACGATCAGCAACTGGCAAGGCCCCGACACCTCGGCGGCAATACGCTCGGCATTGTGCGGCGGCGTCAGCTTGTCGAATTCGCCACCGACCACAAAGATCGGGCAGGTAATGTTTTTAGCAACGCCTTCCAGCGACAGCGTCTTGGCGTTTTCGCGTGCCACGGCCATGTCCTTCGCGTGAGAACGCACACGGAACGCTTCGCGCGAGAGTTCATTGCGGCTGTCAAAGGTTTCCACCCAGCTGTAAGGGCCGGACAGTGAAATGCAGGCTTTGATGCGTTTCTCGAATGCGACACTGCGCGCCGCATAATAGCCGCCTAGAGAAACACCCCACAGGCCGATGCGCGCAGCATCGAGGTCGCTGCGGGTGATCACATAATCAACCACGGCCTTGACCGCGACTTCGTAATCGCCGCGAATGGGAATGTCGTATTCCGCTTCGCCCTGCCCCGGTCCGTCAAACGACAGCGTCGCCATGCCGCGGGCGAGGAAAATGTTTTCGTAAACCTCAAGTTCTTCCTTGGTTGAATCCAGACCCACACACATGATCACTACCGGATGCGGCGCCTTGCCGTCGGGCTTGCGCAGGATGCCGGCCAGCGTTTTACCCTGATACGGAATCTCCACGCGGAAACCAGGATTCGGCAGCAGCGGCAGCGCCAGCTGGCGGCATTCGATGACCTTCTGGTGTGCGGCTTTCATCTGCGGGATGTCGTGCACAAACATGAACTTGCCGAAGTGGTAGCAGATCGCCGCACGGTTGAGATGTTCGCCCGCCGACAGTTTGTAACCCTCGGCCAGCGCCTTGCGTCCCAGACCCTCATGAATCGCTGCGCGCGCACTCCACGCGGCGCACCACTCATCCCATACCGAAATGCCGGCGGTCACTTCCTCAAAATCGGTCAGCGGCACGCCTGTGGACACGAAGCGCGGTGCCCAGTGATGAATTGCGGTTTCAACGCGCTTGTCTTTTGACGACGAACCTGCTGCTTGCATGGGGTTTCCTTTTGAAACTATCGACGAAGCCGGTAAAAGACAATCCATGGTACCAGAGACCACTGCTGTGTCATCCGCGTTCTCCTCACCGTGATTTTGGTGCAGAATGCAGCGCCTTGCCTCATCCCAGGACCGGAAGCGAAAACCATGAGTCGCCACATTCTGAAATTTTGCTGCACCGTCGCAGCGTTCGCCGCCACGTGCCTCGCCGCTTTGCCCGTTGCCGGACAAACATACCCGACCCGCGCCGTACGCATCATCGCACCCTTCCCCGCCGGCGGCTCCTCCGATCTGGTGGCTCGCATCCTCGGGCAGAAACTCACTGACCTGAACGGCCAGCAGTTCATCGTCGACAACCGGCCCGGCGCCGGCGGCACGCTGGGCACCGAGATCGGCGCCAAAGCGGCGCCCGATGGTTACACGCTCACGGTGGGCAACGTTGCGCCGACCGCCGTCAACGTCAGCCTGTTCAAGAAACTGCCCTACGATCCGGTCAACGATTTTGCGCCGATCGCACTGTCCGCCGTCGGCACCACCGTATTGGTCGTACACCCGTCGCTGCCGGTACGCAGCGTCAAGGACATGATTGCACTGGCCAAAGCCAAGCCAGGCCAGCTCAACTACGGCTCCGGCGGCAGCGGCACGCCGGCGCACCTGACCGGCGAACTGTTCCGCCATATGGCCAAGGTCAACATCGTGCACGTTCCTTATAAAGGTACCGGAC
>JBIIZE010000168.1:0-5199 GCA_044346435.1 Burkholderiales bacterium | reverse complement strand
GATCAAGCGCGGGGTCGTGCAGAACGGCGACCTCATTGTGCTGACCATCGGTGAGCCCTTCGGTCGTGCCGGCGGTACCAACACCCTGAAAATCGTCAAGGTCGGGGAGCACCGGAAGAAATAAGCCGCCGGTGTAAAATACCGGCCCGTTTTCAGCCTTTTCACCAATCAATCACAGACCAGCAGGAGCAACCATGTCAGCAAACGATCTGGCCGCCATCGCCCAGGCGATGGTCGCCCCCGGTAAAGGCATTCTTGCCGCCGATGAAAGCACCGGCACCATCGGCAAACGCTTTGACGGCATCAACGTCGAAAACACCGAAGAGAACCGCCGCGCTTACCGCGACATGCTGTTTCTGACCCGCGGTATCGGCGACCACATCAGCGGCGTCATCCTTTATGACGAAACCCTGCGCCAGAAATCGGCTGATGGCACTTCCTTCGTCAAACTGCTGGAAAAGAACGGCGTTCTGCCGGGCATCAAGGTCGATGCCGGCGCCAAGCCGCTGCCGCTGTGCCCGGGCGAGACCGTCACCGAAGGACTCGACAACCTGCCCAAGCGCTGCGCCGAATACGTCAAGCTGGGAGCCAAGTTCGCCAAATGGCGGGCCGTGATCGACATTGGCCGCGACCTGCCTAGCTCGACCAGCATCGCCGCCAACGCCCACGCGCTGGCCCGATATGCCGCGATCTGCCAGGAAGCCGGTCTGGTGCCCATCGTCGAACCTGAAGTGCTGATGGACGGCGACCACACGATCGAGCGTTGCGAAGAAGTGACCGAGTGGACGCTCAACGCAGTCTACGAAGCGCTGTACATGAACCGTGTCGTGCTCGAGCACACCGTGCTCAAACCGTCGATGGTGATCTCCGGCAAAAAATGCGCGAAGCAGGCGCCCGTTGATGAAGTTGCCGCGCGTACCGTGCGCACGCTGAAACGCACCGTACCGGCGGCTGTCGCCGGCATCGTGTTTCTGTCCGGCGGTCAGAGCGACGAGCTGGCTACCGCCCACCTCAATTCGATGAACGTGCAGTTCAAGGGCAATCTGCCGTGGCCGCTGTCGTTCTCATACGGCCGCGCCCTGCAGCAACCTTCGCTGAAGGCCTGGAAGGGTCAGGCTGCCAACGTGCCGGCGGCGCAAGCAGCGCTGGCGCACCGCTCGCGGATGAACGGGCTGGCCAGCCTGGGCCGTTACACGGCCGATCTGGAAACCAAGGGCTGATAAAAAGTTAATTAATTCAATAACTTATATTTAAGGTTAGCGCTTACTTCAAAAATGCGGCTACCCGTATCCATCATTACCGGATTTCTGGGTAGCGGCAAAACCACGCTACTCAACCGGCTGTTGCAGGACCCTGCAATGGCCGGTGCCGCAGTGATCATCAACGAATTCGGCGAGATCGGACTCGATCATCTGCTGATCGCCACCCCCAATGAAAACACCGTACTGCTGGCCAGCGGCTGCATTTGCTGCACCGTGCGCGGCGACTTGGTTAACACGTTGCGAGACCTCGACGCCCAGCGCCGTAAAGGGGATTTGCCGCCGTTCGATCGCGTGTTGATCGAAACCACCGGCCTGGCCGATCCGGTGCCGATCGTGCAGACCGTGGTCACCGACGAAAAGCTGGCGCCCACTTACATGCTGGACAGCGTGATTACGCTGGTCGATGGCGTGAACGGCTTACAGCAGTTGGAGACCCAGCCCGAGTCCGTCAAACAGGCGGCGCTGGCCGACCGCCTGCTGATTACCAAGACGGATCTGCCGGAAGCGACCGGTGTGGTGTCCTTGACCGCCCGCTTGGCTGTATTGAATCCCGGTGCCGAAGTACTTCACGTTGCCCATGGTGTTGTTGCAGCGTCGGCACTGTTTGGTGCCGCTCTGGACCCGGAATCCCGGGCCGTCGATCTCCAGCGCTGGCTGCGCGAAGAACAATATGTCCGAGTCGAGGCCGGCCAACGTCCGATGGGCGCCGCGGCCGTAGCGCATGACGCCGGCATCCGCTCATACAGCATCCTGCTCGATGAACCGGTTACCACGGCCGGATTGACCGCCTGGCTGACGGCGATTGCCTCGTTGCGCGGCGCAGAATTGCTGCGCGTCAAAGGCCTGCTCAATGTCGACGGCGAACCGGTGGCCGTACACGCGGTACAGACACTGATCCACGAGCCGGTAACCCTGGCGCAATGGCCGGATGCCGAACGCCGCTCGCGGCTGGTGTTCATCACCCGCGGCATGGATCGGGCAGCCCTAGAATCGACACTGGATGTCCTGCGCTGGCGGTCGGTCGCGCCGGCAGGGGGCGTGCCCAAACCCGATCCCCAGGCCTATGCGCGTTTCCTTGCGGCCATGGAAAAAATGCACTGATTCATAACGGACTCCGGCTTGACAAGCCGGGGGTGATTATTTAGCTTCCATCATTCGCTGCAAACGCTTACATTTCGCTCTCACTCGATTAACAACTGATCAGACGCCGCCACTGCGGCGCACCGCATTTCCGGAGGATTGACCCGCATGTTCGAATTCAAACCCGTCGAAGCCAAAGGTGCCACCCGCGTCATCAAGGGCGGCATGCTGATTGACGGCAATGGCGGCAAACCGGTCAAGGATCCGGTGATCATCGTTGAAGGCCGCCGCATCAAGGAAGTCGGCAGCAAGGGCAAGATCAAGATTCCCGCCAAGGCGGAAATCATCGATTGCGGCAAGTCCACGCTGCTGCCGGGTCTGATGGACGTGCATCTGCACACGATGATGTTCAACTGCCTGACTTTCCATAACTACCGCGTCGCGCAGTGGGAGATCACCCCGGAACTGCAGCAGATGTACGGCCTGTTCCACGCGCAGTTGTGTTTCGACATGGGTTTCACCACGTTGCGCGACCTCGGCCTTAATTCCGGCCGCGGCCTGCTCACCGCGCATCTGTGCGCGATCCGCGATTCGATCGAAGCCGGCGTCATTGAAGGCCCGCGCATGCTGATCGGCGGTTTCACCACCATTACCGGTTCGCATCTCGATCTGATCCAGCCGCGCGCCGCACAGCGTTACGGCTTCCAGACTGCTGACGGCCCCTGGGAGCTGCGCAAACTGGCGCGCACCAACCTGCTGGCCGGTTGCGACATCGTCAAGACCTGCGCCACCGGTGGCGGCGGCACCGACAAGGAAGAGCCGGACATCCGCAACATGACGCAGGAAGAAATAGACGCCATCGTTGACGAAGCCCACGCCTTCCACAAAACAGCAGCAGTGCACTGCTTCACGCCCAACGGTCAGCGTATGGCGCTGGCTGCCGGCGCCGACACCATCGAACACATGGTGTTTCATGATGATGAAACCATCGACATGATCGCGGAATCGGGCACCTGGATGACGCCGACGCTGCTGCACCGCACTGACCAGGCCATTGGTACCCGCAAGGATCAGGGCACGTCGCAGTTCGTACTCAACAAGATGAAGGCGCTGCAGCCGTACTGCTTCGAGACCTTCCAGAAAATGCACAAGGCCGGCGTCAATATCGCACTCGGCACCGACATGGGTTTCGATCCCGAGATGGGAACCAATGCCCGCGAGATGGAAATTTACGTCAATCTCGGCATGACGCCGATGGAGGCGATCATGAGTGCGACCCGCAATGCCGCACGCGCGATCAAGCTCGACAAACAGTTGGGTACCGTCGAAGCCGGCAAGCTGGCCGACATCATCGCCGTGAAGGGTGATCCGCTGAAAAACATCCGCGTGTTCCAGGAAAAGAAAAACATTGAACTGGTGATGAAGGAAGGCCGTGTCTACGCCGACCGCCGTCCCGGCCACAGCAAGAGCGTGGTCAGCGTCACGCCGAAAGACTGGAAAAAAATCGATTACCTGTAATCCATACGGGATTGCACAACAAACAACCGGAGGGGGTTGAGCATGGCCGCAGCAAAAAAGGCAGTTAAAAAAGCCGTAAAAAAAGCAGCATCCAAAACCAAGACCGTTGGCGCCATCCGCGCCGGAAACGGCCAGTACCACTTCCGCATGGCGAAGCTGAAGAAGGTGCCCGCGGGCACCGGCTATTCGACTTCGCACGGCGGGGTCATCGAGGGCGAGCGCATCCTCGTTGGTTATATTCACAAACCGCGCGGTACTGGTTCACGCATGCATTCGCACAAGAACGAACAGCTGAACTACGTGCTTCAAGGCACGCTGGTGGGGTCGGTCAACGGCAAACGCGTTGTCGCCCCCACTGGCACCTTGGTCTATATCCCGGCCAACGCGCCGCACAACCTGGTGGCTTCGACCAAGGACAAGGACGTCATTTTCCTGGCCATCAAGGACATGTCGCAAAGCATTATCGGGATGGCCATCGACGGTACGATGAGCGGGCCGCATTACGAAAAAGGTTTTGGCCCGGCAAAAAAAGCGGCTAAAAAGAAAACCGCCAAACGCGCCGCCCGACGCTGAAGCGATTCATCGCCGAAATAATCAATAAAACAGATAGTTACTTCTCCCGATGCGTCTGACGGCCGAGGAGAAAAAAATGCTGCGCGGCGAGCAGGGCCGCGCAGTGCAGGAAGCACTGCAACTGCAGCTGGAAGTCGGCAAGTTTTTCGGCGCGAAACGTTTTGTGCCGGTGTCGAATGTGCACATGATGGGCGACATCGAAGTCATGGGCGATGCCGGCAAGTCCTTTCTCGAAAGGGCTGCGCAGTCCGGCGCCAAATGCCGGCAGCCGACAACCACCAATGCGCGCTGCATCGACTTCGCCCACGTCGAACACCTGAAGCAGGACGCCAACGAGGCGCGCAAGGAAAAGGAACTGATCGCCTGCCTGCGGCGCATGGACGTCATCACTGCCGACACCTGCATCAATTACCAGACGCTGTATCAGCCGCACCTCGGCGAACATGTCGCCTGGGGTGATACCGGTACAGTCATTTACGCCAACTCGGTGTTCGGTGCGCGCTCCAATTTTGAAGCCGGTCCCGCCGCACTTGCAGCAGGACTGACCGGCCGCGTACCTGAATACGGCTTCCATCTCGACGAACACCGCCGCGGTACTTTCCAGGTCAATTTGAAAGCCGACCTGAACGACCTCGCCGACTGGGGCGCGATCGGCAAGATCGTCGGCTCGGGACATCAGGACTATTACGCCGTGCCGGTATTCACCGGCGTCAAACGCACACCCACTGCGGATGAGCTGAAACAGCTTGGTGCCGCGCTGGCGAGT
>JBIIZE010000167.1:0-5204 GCA_044346435.1 Burkholderiales bacterium | reverse complement strand
GTATGCCGGTTGCGAGCAGATCATCGTTCCCGGCAGCGATCACGGGATGGGGGATTTTGCCGGCCATCTCGCCCGCGTCACCTCCTTCTGGCAGGCCGGGCGCGTATAATTCGCGGCCCGATCCGCGCTGCGCGGCTGTCCCGCGCCACCTCTGGTTTTTCCCCACCTGATGAACGTATTTTACGAAGAAGACGGCGAACTCAAGGTCGGCGCGGTACTGGCTGACAACGACACCTCGCTGCAGGTCGAGGCGCCGCACGGCAAACGTTCCAAGGTCAAGGCTTCGGCGGTTTTGCTGCGCTTTGAATCGCCTGCGCATACCGCGTTCATGGCCGGCGTACAGCAACAGGCTGACGCCATCGACATTGATTTTCTGTGGCAGTGTTGCGGGGCCGATGACTTCGGCTACGACACCCTGGCGCGGGAGTACTACGGCCAGGCGCCGGATGCGGTGCAGTCTGCTGCGGTGCTGACGCGGCTGCATGCCGCGCCGATGTATTTCTACAAAAAAGGCCGTGGCCGTTACAAGGCAGCGCCGGAAGAATCACTGAAGGCTGCGCTGGCCAGCGTTGAACGCAAACGCCTGCAGGCGCTGGCGAAAGCAGCCTATGTCGATGAATTGGCAGCGCGGCGCATGCCGGAGAGTTTCCAGCCGCTGCTCGATACGCTGTTATACAAGCCGGATAAAAACAGCATCGAATGGAAGGCGCTGGAAGAGGCGAGTGCGGCGGCGAAGCTGTCACCCGCGCGCTTGCTCGAACGCTGCGGCGCGTTGCCCGATCTGCACCAGTTCCATCTGCGGCGTTTCCTGTTTGAACATTTCCCCAAGGGGCCGGGATTTCCGGAACTTGCAGCGCCGACTGTCCCTGCGGATCTGCCGCTGGCTGAAGTCGAGGCTTACAGCATCGACGACGCGGAAACCACCGAGATCGACGACGCGTTTTCGCTGCAGGAACTGCCGGGCGGCAACCGCCGTCTGGGCATCCATATCGCCGCGCCGGCGCTGGGCATCCTGCCGGATTCACCGCTGGATGCGGTGGCGCGCGAGCGTCTGTCGACGGTGTATTTCCCCGGCGGCAAGATCACCATGCTGCCCGATCATGCCGTAGCCGCTTACACGCTGGCTGCAGGGCGTGTGTGTCCGGCGCTGTCGATTTATTTTGATGTCGCAGCGGATTTTTCGCTGCTGTCGCACGAGACCCGGGTCGAACGCATCCGCATTGCCGACAACCTGCGCCATGACACGCTGGAGCCGGTGTTTAATGCCGAAGCGTTGTCGCACGGCGCCATTGATCATCCGCAGGGTGCTGCGCTGGCCTGGCTGTGGCAGTTCTCCGGCCATCTGCTGATTGCGCGCAAGGGCGACGGGCCCCGCGGTGAAGATCGTCCTGAATTCGTATTCCGCGTGGATGACGGCCGGGTGTCGATCAGCCGCCGCCAGCGCGGCACGCCGATCGATCAGGTGGTGGCGGAACTGATGATTCTCGCCAACAGCACCTGGGCGGGTGAATTGCATGATGCCGGGCAGTGCGCGCTGTTTCGTGTGCAAAGCGGCGGCAAGGTGCGCACCAGTACCGCCGCGGGTCCGCACGATGGCCTCGGTGTAGCGCAGTACATGTGGGCGAGTTCGCCGCTGCGCCGCTATACCGACCTGATCAACCAGCGCCAGTTGATCGCGCGGGCGCAAAATGAGCCCGCGGTGTATCAGGGCAAGGACACGGCCTTGCTGGCGGCAATGCGCGATTTCGAAGTCGCCTACGACGTTTACAACGAATACCAGCGCACCATGGAGCGTTACTGGAGCCTGCGCTGGCTGGCGCAGGAGCAACTGACCGCCGTCACCGGCACCGTGCTGATGCGCGAAAACCTGGTGCGGTTGGATGCGGTGCCGCTGGTGCAGAAGGTTCCGTCGCTGCCGGCGACGGTGACGCCGGGGCAGCGGGTTGAGTTGGGCGTCGGCGCGATTGATTTGCTGGATCTGGGGCTGGAACTGGAGTTCAAGACCGTATTGGAGGGGCCGTAAGTTAGCGGCCGCTCACACGTGACTTTATCCCAGATTCAGCTTTAAGCAAAACACATAATTTACTGATAATTAAAGTTTTTATTGATATTTTTACTGGCCCGTCTAGAATAGGGCGATGAGCGTCAAACCCTCAGCCAAAGTGGTCGTATTGCCGCGCCGGGCGCGGCATCCCCGTCGCGGATCCTGGGGCGGTGCGGTTGACCGTCTCGACGAGCGGGTGGCTGAACTGGAGCGTCGCATCGCCGAATTTGACCGTCGTTATGCCCGCCTGACCGTGAGTTCGCGCTTCGGTGCCGCCGGCGCAATTTCACTGCTGGTCCATGCCTTTGTCATTTTCGGCCTGACCTTCACCGTACCCAAGCTGCAGGAAATACAGGACAAGGCTCCGCCGCTGGCGGTGGTGCTGGTCAATGCCAAGTCGCAGAACCGTCCGCAAAATGCCGACGCACTGGCGCAGCACAACCTCGATGGCGGCGGCAATACCGATGCCAAGCAGCGCGCGCAGAGTCCGCTGCCGGCGATTACCAAAGATACGGAAACCACCGAATTGCAGGTGGCGCAGAAACGCGTGGCGGCACTCGAACGCGAAGCACGCCAGGTGCTGACCAAGGCCGGTGTCAAAAGCCAGGTTGAGAGCGCGCCGACCAAACCGGCGCCGCAGACGGTGCCGGAGCAGGCCCCGGCAGTGGATGGCACGGACCTCGTGCAGCGCAGTCTGGCCATCGCCCGGCTGGAGGCGCAGATCAACAAAGAGTGGAACGCCTATCAGGAACGCCCGCGGCGCAAGTTCATCGGCGCGCGCACCCAGGAATACCGCTTTGCCCGTTATGTCGAAGACTGGCGGCAGAAAGTCGAACGCATCGGTGAGCTGAATTATCCGCAGGCTGCTCGCGACCAGCGGATTTACGGCGCACTGGTGGCAACGGTCTCGATCCGCTCCAACGGCACCCTTGAGCGCGTGCAGATTGAACGCTCTTCAGGCCACAAGCTGCTTGACGAGGCGACGGTGCGCATTGTCACCATGTCAGCGCCGTATGCGGCCTTTCCGGAAGACATCGCCAAGGACACCGACATCATCCATATCACGCGGACCTGGACGTTCACCCGGGCGGACCAGTTCGTCAGTCAGTGAGGCCCGTAAGTGAGTGATCGTTATGCAGTCGTCGGCAACCCGGTCGGGCACAGCAAGTCGCCGCTGATCCACGCCGCCTTTGCGCGGCAGACGGGGCAGGACATCAGTTATGACCGCCTGCTGGCGCCGCTCGATGCGTTTGCCGTCACGCTGCAGCAGTTTTTCCACGAGGGTGGGCATGGCCTGAATGTCACGGTGCCGTTCAAGCGTGAGGCCTGGGATCTGGTGGATGATTGCGAAGGCGGCGCGCTGTCCGCGGAAGCGGTCAACACCATCAAACGCGTCGGCAACCGGCTGATCGGTTACAACACCGATGGCAAAGGACTGCTGGCAGATCTGGAGCGCAACCTCGGTGCCACCATCACTGGCAAGCGTGTCTTGCTGATGGGTGCAGGCGGAGCTTCCTATGGTGTGCTTCAACCCTTGCTGGAACGCAAACCGGATCTGCTGATCGTGGCCAATCGCACGCTGGACAAGGCGGAGCGATTGGTTCGTCATTTCCACAAAGACGCCTCAGCGGTTCCGCTGGGCGTCATCGCCCGGTCGTACGAAAATCTTGGTGGGCAGCCGTTTGATCTGGTCGTCAACGCAACATCCGCCGGCCTTGAAGGCGCGATGCCGCCGCTGCCGGACGGCCTTTTTGCGCCGGGGGCCTTGGCCTATGACATGGTTTACGGGCATGAAACCCGGTTCATGGCTTTTGCCCGCGCCCGCGGTGCAAGCTGCGCCGACGGTCTGGGCATGCTGGTCGAGCAGGCGGCTGAATCGTTTTTCATCTGGCGCGGCCTGCGGCCGGACACGGCGCCCGTCATTGCGCAATTGCGCAGCGATCACTGACGGCACGACGATATTCATTTCCCGGGGTTAAAGTCCGACAATGCTGAAAACACTGTGGCGCTGGAGCTTGCGCGGGTTTCTGCTGATACTGATTGCGCTGACTGCGGTCCAGTTCTGGTTCCTGGTCCATGTCTGGTATTGGGCCGGCAACAATCCGGAATCCACGGCGTTCATGCGTGCGCGACTGGAGATATTGCAGGAAGACAATCCCAAAGCGCGCTTGCGTCAGCAGTGGGTGCCCTATCAGCGCATTTCCAGCCACCTCAAGCGCGCCATCGTTGCCGCTGAGGACGCGAAGTTTGTCAGCCACAACGGTTTTGACTGGGATGGCATCCAGAAGGCCTACGAAAAAAATCTCCGTGAAGGTGAAATTGTCGCCGGCGGGTCGACCATCACTCAGCAGCTCGCAAAGAACCTGTTTTTTTCGGGCGAACGCACCTGGTGGCGCAAGGCGCAGGAGGCGGTTGTCGCTGTGATGATCGAAACGGTGATGAGCAAGCGACGGATTCTCGAGATTTATCTCAATGTCATTGAGTGGGGCGACGGCGTCTTCGGCGCCGAAGCGGCGGCCCGTCATCATTACGGCAGCAGTGCGGCGGGGCTGTCGGCAGAGCAGGCCGCAAGGCTGGCATCCGTCGTGCCCAGCCCGCGCCGTTATGGACCGGCCAGTGATACGGCCTATCTGCAGCGGCGAACGCAAACCATATTGGCCCGGATGAACGGGGCGCAAATCCCCTGATTTTTCGCTTTGACGCGATGCAGCGGCCGCGCGTTTCGCGATGTGTTCTGAACAGGCGCTGTTTGCGCAAGTTTTCAGTTGACCATCGCGGGGCGACGGCATAATCTGCCGTTCGGCGCGCGCAGACGCGATCCACCGCAGCCACAAGATTGCGGGGTCGCTGCCGGGCATGGGGAGGTTCCCGGCAGCACTGCATACGCAACGCAAACGCAATACCCGCTACCAATTCCGAATCCTGTTGAGGAGAAGTCATGGCCCAGTTGAACATCAATGGTCGCACCCACAATGTTGAAGTCGAATCCGATACCCCGCTGTTGTGGGCGATCCGTGAACATGTCGGCCTGACCGGCACCAAATACGGTTGCGGCGTCGCCCAGTGCGGCGCCTGTTCGGTGCACCTGAACGGAGAGGTCGTGCGTTCATGCTCGATCCCGGTCTCTGCCATCAAGGCCGGCGACCGGATCACCACCATT
>JBIIZE010000322.1:0-3301 GCA_044346435.1 Burkholderiales bacterium | reverse complement strand
CTTGACCGCATCGGCGGCCCAGCCGAATGAAGCGGTCGCGGCAAGCACAGCAACAGCCAGTGCACCAGCGGCGCGCTTGAAATTCAGTGACATGGTGTTTCTCCTCTTTGGAAATGACCGTTGGCGGGCAGCAGGTCGTTTGCCTGCCGTTGCCTTGTCCGAACGGAAAAATGAACCTTCATTTTAACCCACCACCGTCTTGCAGGCGCGCACGCCGGTCCCGATTACCGGATGACTGACAGTCCACAATTTGTTGCAAAACAGGCGTTGAAGCGGCCTTGCGCGGTTATCGGCGATCGCTGCGGGCCGCGATACCGTCAGTCCAGGAATAGGACACCCGCTCTTCCGGACCGAAGGGAATTTCGATCACACTGCCCGGCGGGTAATCGCGATGATGATGTTCCAGCTGGCGCAGGCGCTGCGCTTCGCGCGGATGCACCAGCGCCAGCGGATCGCTGACGCCCATTGTGCGCGCCGCATGCAGCGGCCAGTTCGGGTTGTCCATCAGGCCGCGGGCCAGTGCAATGAAATCGGCATGCCCCTGCTGCAACAGGTCCTCGGCATGCTGCGGCTCGCGGATCATGCCCACCGCCACGGTCGGCAGTCCGGTTGACTGCCGGATTTCACTGGAATAGCCGGCCTGGAATCCAGGCACGCGGGGAACCGGCGGCAAAGTGCCGTCGCCGCCGACGCCGCCGGAAGAACAATCAATGGCGTCGATGCCGCGCTCTTTTAATGCTCTGGAAAGCGCCAGCGTTTCCTCGATGCCCCAGACACCGCCGGGCCCCTCGACAGCGGAGACGCGAAACCACAGCGGGCGGTCTGCAGGCCACACCGCACGCACAGTCTCTGCCACCTCCAGCGCAAATCGCATGCGGCCCTCCAGATTTCCACCATAGGCATCGGTACGTAAATTGGACAGCGGCGACAGGAACTGGTGAATCAGGTAACCATGCGCGCCGTGAATCTCGCACAGCTCGTAGCCAGCGTCGACCGCGTGTTGTGCAGCGGCACGCCATGAGGCAAGACACTCGCGGATATCATCCAGATCCATCGCTTTCGGAATATTGCCGCCCGGCGTCGGCGGCAGTGCGCTGGCCGACAAACCCTGCCAGGGTTTGAGTTTGTCATTGGCATCGGCCTCGGTCAGCGGCGCACGGTCCTTCAACGGACCGTGCTGCGAGGCGCGCCGACCGCAATGGCCCAACTGAATCGCCGGCACGGCGCCCAGTGACTTGAGGAAATCGGTGATGCGGCGGTAGGCCGGCACATGATGATCATGATAGATGCCGGCGCATTCGTGGGTCTTGCGCCCGCGTGCATCAACCGCGGTTTCCTCGGTAAACACAATGCCGCAACCGCCCATTGCAAAACGGCCGAAATTGACGAGCTGCCATTCTTCGGGGGCGCCGTCATCGGAGGCATACTGGCACATCGGCGAACTGACGATACGGTTGCGGGCAGTGATGCCGCGCAGCTGGATCGGCGTAAACAGCAATGGTGTATCCGGTCGGGATTCAGTCATCTTGGCGACATTCCATATGTAATCGACAGCAGTGTAATCAAGACGACCCCGCTTCAACCCATCGCAGTCCACAATTTGTCGAGTCGTTTGTAAGACACGGGATACGGCGTCTTCAGCTCCTGCGCATAGAGTGACACGCGCAACTCCTCAATCTGCCAGCGGAATTCCAGCAGGCGCGGATCGACGAGGCCGGCTTTTTTCTGCTGATCGAGGCGCATTTCAAACCGCCCCCACAGCTGCGCAATGCTCGCCGCGTGTTTGCCGTCGCGTTCGGTATTGGCCGGATACTTGGCGAGGCGCATCTGCATCGCCTTGATGTAACGCGGCAGATGCGTCAGCTGCGGCCACGGCGTTGCACTGAAAAAACCCTTGTGGATCAGGCGCTGGAGTTGCGCGCGGACGTCATTGGCGGCACGAGCGACATTGCCCTTGGCTGCGCCCAGCGCCAGAGAGAGCTGATGCACATCCGCGGCAATCGTCACAAACAGGCGGCAGGCCGCTTCCGAGACCGCCGGCAGACGCGTACGTGCGCGTTTGACCTGGTCTTCAAACGCCTTCAATCCGCGCGGCAGTTCATCATCACCGATGAAGGCACGGTCGCAGATCGCCGTGATCAGATCGGCGCGCAGGTCATCGGGACTGGCGATGGTGCGCAACTGCAGCGCCGCCTGATCAAAACCTTTCAGATTTTTTTCCAGTTGGCGCATCTGCTCTTTGAGCATCAGCCGCATCAGGCGCACGATGCCGGCGCGCGTCGATTCCTGCGCGGCGCTTTCGACATCGAACAGGCGAATGGCGACGCTGTCACCTTCATCAGCCAGTGCGGGATAACCCGTCACCTGGCGGCCACCGCGGTTGAAGGTGATTGTCGGCGGCAGGTCGCCGAAATCCCAGACCTTGATGCCTTCGCGCTCGATGCCGGTGTTGGTGTCACTGAAAGTCAGTTGCGCGGCTTCACCCAGTTGTGCTTTCAGCGCAGCCAGATCGCGCCCGGTGGCGAGTTCGCGTCCCGATTCATCCACCACCCGGTAGTTGCAGCGCAGATGCGGCGGAAACTCGATGGCCGCGGCCTCATCGCGTGCCAGCGGCGCACCCGCGGCACGCGAGGCATAACGCACTACCGCGTCAGCGAATGTGCCGTGAGCCGAACCTTCGGTCTGCAGGAATTTGGTGATGTGCTCAGTCGGCGGCGTCAGATGACGGCGCCAGTTTTTCGGCAGCGCCTTGAAGGCGAAGGCCACCTTGTCGCGGATCATCCCCGGCACCAGCCAGTCGAAGGCCGCGGCGTCGAGCTTGTTGAGCAGCGCCAGCGGCACGGTCGCGGTGATGCCGTCGAGCGGATGGCCGGGATCAAAGCGGTATTTGAGTTTGACCTCGAATTCACCCGCTTTTTCCCCGACCAGGACGCTGTCGGGAAACTGCGCTTCGGTGATGTCCTCGGCCGCATGGCGCATCAGGTAGTCGCGCGTCAGCAGCAGATGATCGGCGTTGTTCTGTTCGACCGTCTTGCGCCACTGCTCGAAGCCCGCGCCGTTGACGATGTCCTGCGCGATCCGTTCGTCGTAAAAGGCAAAGATCACTTCATCGCTGACCAGCACGTCGCGTTTGCGCGCCTTGTGCTCCAGCTCCTGCACTTCTTTAATAAGCCTTTGATTTTGTTGAATAAATTTTGCAGGCGTGGCGTAGTCGCCGGCGACCAGCGCCTGGCGGATGAAGATCTCCCGCGCCTCCTTCGGATTGATCGGGCCGTAATGCACGCGTCGCTTGGGCACGATG
>JBIIZE010000165.1:0-5266 GCA_044346435.1 Burkholderiales bacterium | reverse complement strand
GCAATGCTATACCGTCATGATCGCTTAAAAATTGGTTTTGAGCGCGAACGGAAATCGGGATTAACTGACTATCAGATGCAGAGGGTTTTTGAGGCTTTTAGTTTTGTTTCTCTGAAGGAAAACAGAACTAGGTTTTCTAAGCCTAAATTTCGTCAATACCTTGATCTCGCATGCAATGTTGAATCTATTGCGAAAGATCTTGAGGACAAAATAATTGAAGACATAACAAAAATTACTGCGCTAGTTATTCCTGATGGTTTTGATGATTTTTCCTTCTCTCATAAAAGTATTCAAGAGTATTTTTCTGCTGTTTTTGTTTCTAGAATCGAAGACTATAGAAAGCAGTTATTTTACAAGGCGATTTGTGAGAATTTGGACGATTTTAGAAAATGGCAGAATGTAATTTCTTTTCTGGAAACGATTGATTCGAACGCCTATAAAAAATATCTACTGCTTCCACATAAACGAACCATTTTAAATATTGACCAGAATGGTCGCGTTAATATGGATTACAAGTCGATCGAGCGGTTGGTCGGCGCTGATTCAAGAATGCTGGTTGATGAGGATGGCCAGATTCTTGAGGTGTACTGGGGGGATACGGATACGGCGGTGATGCAAAAAGAGTATTCTGATTTTTCAAGGCAAAGAACACTTTTCTTTTTGCGGATAAACAAGAGAAAAATCGCTGATTTTATTGCTTTTTGTGATGAAGGCGCTTACGGAGCATACCAGCGGGGTGATCGTGAATTTATTGTTGATATAAATGCTTTATTGCGCCAAGAAGGATTGGCAAGATCACTTTGCGTGCAACTTTCTCAAGATTTTGAGGGTAGTGTATTTGTCAAAAAATTACAGATTGAGGAGGTGGTGTTAAATCAATCGGAAGGGATGATGGATAAGTTATTTAGTGATTAAATTTTTTCTAACTACTGATAAATTTTGAGTCTTTTTTGGCTATTCTGGACGATTAAAATCCATAAAGTTTGTATGGATTGTCCACCAGTATCTTTTTCCGCACCCCCGCATCCGGCGTCCACGCATTAAACAGATCCAGCAAATGCCCGTCCTCGGGCATGTCCTTCTCCATCCGCGGATGCGGCCAGTCCGTGCCCCAGATAATCTGATCGGGGTTGGCGCGCACCAGTGCTTCGTGGATGAGTTTCGCATCCGGGTAATCCGGATACTGCGTTGATACGCGGTACGAGCCTGACACTTTCACCCAGATTTTGCCTTCGCCCAGCAGCCGGCACATTTGCTGCACGCCGGGTTGACCGGCGCCGAGTGTGCCGTCGACGTTGCCCATGTGGTCGAGCACGATGGGCAGTTTCCAATCCTTGAAAAACGGCATCGCGCTGTCCAGCGCATTGGCGTCCATCATGAACTGCGCGTGCAGGCCGAGATCGGCCATGATCCGCGCGAGTTTTTCGAAGGACTGCATGCCCAGCGAGCTGAAACCGACGCCGTGGGGCATGTGATGAAAACGCAGTGCGCGCACGCCGAGGTCGGCCATGCGTTTGAGTTCATCGCGGCCGGTGTCGGGCTTGACGATGGCGGCGGCGCGCAGGCGTTTGGGTTCGCGCTGCAGGGCGTCGAGCACGGCGCTGTTGTCGGTGCCGTGGGCGTTGCCCTGGACAATCACGCCGCGCGCCATGCCCAGCGCATCGAGCATTTTCAACAGGTCTTCCAGCGGCGCGTCATCCGGGGTGTAGGAGCGCGACTCGGCAAACGGAAACTTTGCCCGCGGCCCGAACAGGTGAAAGTGGGTGTCGCAGGCGCCGGCGGGCGTGGGGATTTTCGGCGCACGGGTGTTGGCGATCGGGGGCAGGCAGGGCAGGTCCATGTTTGGCGTTCTCCGTGGATGAGCCGCGATGGTAGTGCAATGGCGGGGCGGGCTCAACGACACGGAACTGCGTTTGTTTGGATGCTGGACGCGCTGCCGATGGTCGGTGATCAGTTGAAACCGTAGAGTCTTGCCGGATTGTCGACGAGTATTTTTCTGCGCAGTCCGGCATCCGGAGTCCAGGCATTGAACAGGTCGAGCAGATGCCCGTCCTCGGGCATGTCGTTCTCCAGCCGGGTGTGCGGCCAGTCGCTGCCCCAGAGTATTTGTTCCGGATTGGCACGCACCAGAGCCTGCTGGATGGCGCGGGCGTCGTCGTAGCCAGGATAACGCACGGACAGGCGATAGGCCGCGGATACCTTGACCCAGATACGGCCTTCGGCCAGCAGCCTGCACAACTGTTGCACGCCGGGCTGGCCGGTGCCGAGTGATGCGTCGACGTTGCCCATGTGGTCGACCACAACGGGCAGTTTCCAGTCCTTGAAGCAGGGCAGCGCACTGTCGAGCGCGTTGGCATTCAACATGAATTGCGCATGCAGGCCGAGATCGGCCATCAGCGGTGCCAGTTTCGCGAAGGACTGTATGCCTTGGGCACTGAATCCTGCGCTGCCCGGCATGTGGTGGAAACGCAGGGCCCTGATGCCGGCGTCGGCCATGCGTTTGAGTTCGTCGCGGCCGGTGTCCGGTTTGACGATGGCAATGCCGCGCAGGCGTTCCGGTTCGCGTTGCAGGGCATCTAGAATGGCGCGGTTGTCGGTGCCATGCGGATTGCACTGCACGACCACGCCGCGTGTCATGCCCAGTGCGTCATGCATCCTGAGCGCGGCTTCGAGCGGCGCATCGTCCGGCGTGAAGACGCGTTCCTCGGCAAAAGGGAATTTTGTTGTCGGCCCGAGGATATGGAAATGCGTGTCGCAGGCGCCGTCAGGCGCGGGGATGGACGGTGGCTGCGTGGCGGCGATCGGTGGCAGGCAGGGCAGATCCATAATCAGGTGGTCCGCGCGGCCGATCAGAACCTGACCCTGGCGGCCGCAGGCCGGAAGCCGCCGAAGGAGGGCACGAATGTGGAATGCATGCTCGGGCCGCCGGCGACGCAGACCAGCAGGTCGGATGGCTGCGCAACCATCGGCAGCAGGGTATCCGGTTCCAGCCGTTCGAATTCGTGCGCACGTGGCGCCAGCGTCATTTCCTGGTTTTTGGGCAGGAATTCGGAAAAACGGATTTTGGTGGTGTCGAATAGCCGCTGCTTGAATGCATCCAGCGTCCAGCCGTCGCGTGCGAGGATGGCAGCGTGCTCTGGACACAGGATCAGCAGCGGATGGCCGCCGAACATGTAGTCGTTGCTGCCGGTGCAGCGCAGGCTGCTGGCCAGCATGTCCAGCAGTTCTTCACCGTCGCGGCTCTTGATGATCATGTTGGTGGTGCCGGTGGCCGCCATCAGCGTTACCGCATCGTCATCTGCGGACAACGCGGGCTCAACCTGCATGCGCAGGGGCAGCCACGGATTGGCGTCTTCGTCCTCGGCGAAGCAGAAGACGTATTTTCCCGGTTGCCCCAGGGTCGCCGGATCGGTGCCGGCCCTTGCCGAAACGCCGCCGAGGTTCTGGTGGCACAGGCGCAGGGCGCGACCCAGCGTGGCATTCGACAGGTTGCCGGGCCCCAGCGCACCCAGGCCATCGTTGAAGCCGTAGGCCCTGCGCTGCGGTCCGCCAACGATCACCGCGGGTGCGGCGGGATTGGTTGTGGTCTGTATGCCGAACAGGTTGAACCCGGGTTTGCAGCTGGCCTCGATAGCTGCGGCCAGGTATGGCAGGAGCCGGGCCGGCATGCCCGTCAGCACTGCATTGGCGGCAATTGTTTCCGGTGTGGCGAGGCCGTTGCGCGGTGCCACGGGAATGCCCTGTCCGTCGAGGGCGTTGCGCCAACCTTCGAGCATGTGCTGCACCCGTGCCCGGGTAGGCAGGAAGACGGGCAGGCCGTCGGTCCAGCCGGTTTCGTACATTCGTTGCGACAATGCAGATTCGTCGCCGTTGGTATCACGGAGTGCGGATGGTGATTTTCCGTCATTGTCACTGGTGCGGGGCGTGTCACCGCCAGGCCGCACGATCGACAGCAGGTGCGGGGCCATTTCGGCTGCGAGTGCATCGACCTGCAGGTCGGTCAACGAGGAAAACGGGTGTGGAATCGGCAGCACACGCAGCCCCGGCAGATTCTCCGGCAACATGCTTTTCGCGAGCAGCAAGAAGGCTTGTGTGCAGACCAGTACCACTGGGATGCCGCGGCTGGCCAGCATCAGGGCATCATGAACGCCCCAGGAAGTGGCCGTGCCGCCATCGCAGACACCAGTGACTACGAGGTTTGATGACGCCGCCAGTTGTGCGATCCGATCCTCGCCAGCTGGAGTGGTCGGTCCGGGTTTGACCAGCGAACAGCTGATTTTCGCGCCTTGTGCTTCAAGCGCACCGCCCAGTCGTTCAAAAAACGATGCCACATTGGGTTTGCCGTTGCCAAGGAACCCGACGGAAGCTTCCCGGAGGCTGTCTGGCCAGTGCGCTGATTTTGTCTGGCCGCCGGTGCTGATTGCAGCAATGGTTCCCCTGGGATCAATGATGTCCTGCATGTTCACTCGTCGGCTCGCGATCAGGTTGTTGGTTATTTGGCAAGGCGCAACTGGGTCAGCAGGGCGGTATGCATGCTCCACTGCTCGTTGAGGAATTTGCGCGTGTCATCAGGTCCGAGAAAACGGCTGATCCAGTAGTTTTTTTCCACATGTGCTTTCCATTCGGGCATGGCTGCCATCTTTTCGAAGGCCGAAGCCGCGGCGCGCACGTCGCTGTCGGGGGCGCCGCGCGGTGCGACGATCACGCGCCAGGAGGTATACACGGCGTTCACACCGAGTTCGGTCCAAGTCGGTACGTTGGCAAGGGCGCCGCCGAGCCGCACCGGAGACGATACGGCGATGACCCTGACCTTGCCCGCGATCGCCTGGGGCAGGGCCACCAGCGTGGCCACCGGAACGACTTCGACTTCCCCGCTCAGCAGTCCGATCAGTGCAGCCGACCCTGCCTTGTAAATGACGTTGTGTGCCGCATTGACGTCGATGCCCGCAGCTTTCAGCACCGAAGCGGCGGCGATGTGGTTGGCGCCACCAAGGGCCGTGGCGATGCCGAACGATACCGATGACGGATCCTTTTTTAGACGAGTAATCAAGGCCTTGCCGTCCTGGATGTTCGAATCGGCGCGAACCATGAACACGATGTTTTCGGAAAACAGGGAACACACCGGGGTTACGTCTCGCTGGTCGATGTCGCCGAGGCCCATCAGTTTGTTGGTGACCAGGTTGGGCGAGGCGAGAGCAAGGTGACGGCCGCTGCCGGCACTCTGATTCAGGTACTGAAAGGCGATTGTGCCGCCCGCGCCTGGGTT
>JBIIZE010000352.1:0-3068 GCA_044346435.1 Burkholderiales bacterium | reverse complement strand
ATTCCGTTCAGGGATGCCGACCGCATTATCGCCATCGGCTCGGACAAGATGATGGCTGCGGTGACCAGGGCGCGGCATGAAATCCTCAAGCCGCATCTGAAGGAATGCCATCACGCCGTCGGTTCAATCAACTCGCCGATGCAGTGCATGATGAAAGAGATCTGTGCGCAGTGTCTGCAGCCGCATGTGGATCCCAAGACGGGCAAGAAGAGTTACGTGTTCTCCTGTTTCAATCAGGATCAGGATCTCGATCAAGTTGACTGGCCTGCGCTGGACCAGCGGCTGAAGCAGAACTCGACACAGGAAAAACTGACGGCGGCCTGGTTGCGGCACTGCCTGATAAAGTAAATCGCGCGGAAAAAAACGGGCAGCCTCGGCTGCCCGTTTTTACGTGCTTTTTAATTTAAGTTTTTGTTTTTAAATAACTTTTAACCGTTCCGGCCAACTTCGCGCAGCGCGTCGGCCAGCGTGCCGACCAGCTCATCGATCTGCGCCTTGCTGATGATCAGCGGCGGCGAGAGGGCGATGATGTCGCCGGTGGTGCGGATCAACACGCCTTTTTCATAACACTTGAGGAAGGTTTCGAAGGCGCGCGCGGTTGGCGCACCGGGACGCGCTTCCAGCTCAATGCCGGCGACCATGCCCATATTGCGCACGTCGATGACGTTGGGCATTTCGCGCAGCGATTGCACAGCCTGTTCGAAATAGGGCGCCAGTTCCTGGCCGCGCTGGTACAACCCTTCTTCTTCGAAGGTATCCAGGCTGGCCAGTGCAGCAGCCGTGGCCAGCGGGTGGCCCGAGTAAGTGTAGCCATGGAACAGTTCGACCATTCCGGCCGGCGCGTTATTGACCACGGTTTCGTAAATATCACGTCGCACGATAACCGCTCCCATCGGCACGGTGCCGTTGGTCAGGCCTTTGGCGATGATCATCATGTCCGGCACCACGCCGACGGCTTCAGCGGCAAAGCAGGGACCGGTGCGGCCGAAACCGGTGATGACTTCATCGAATATCAGAAGCAGGCCGTATTTGTCGCAGATCTGGCGCAGACGTTCGAGATAACCCTTGGGGGGGACCAATACGCCGGTGGAGCCGGCAAGCGGTTCGACAATCACGGCAGCGATGTTGCTGGCATCGTGCAGCGGCACGATGCGCGTTTCGAGTTCATCCGCAAGATGTGCGCCCCAGGCCGGCTGACCGCGACTGAAGGCGTTTTCCTTCAGGTTGTGCGTATGCGCCAGGTGGTCGACACGGAACAGCATGTTGCCGTAGACCTTGCGGTTGGCCGGGATGCCACCGACGGAGATGCCGCCGAATCCGGCGCCGTGATAGCCGCGTTCGCGACCGATCAGCACATTGCGGTGGCCTTCTCCGCGGGAGCGGTGGTAGGCGAGTGCGATCTTTAATGCGGTGTCGACGCCCTCGGAGCCGGAGTTGCAGTAAAACACGTGATCCAGATCGCCCGGCGCCATTGCTGCCAGTCGCTCTGCAACGCGGAAAGCATCGGGATGCCCCATCTGGAACGCCGGCGCGTAATCCATAGTTGCAACCTGCTTCTGGATGGCTTCAACGATACGGGGGCGGCAATGTCCGGCGTTGACGCACCACAGGCCTGACGTGCCGTCGAGAATTTGACGTCCATCGTCGGTCGAGTAGTGCATGTCCTTTGCAGCGACAAGCATTCGCGGCGCCTGCTTGAAGGCGCGGTTGGCAGTGAAGGGCATCCAGTACGGTTCGAGTTTTGAGTCCCGTGCAGTCATGGCAGTTCCAGTACGTTTTTTGATGAATAGACATCCACGTGCTTAACGAGACACGTTCAAGAGGCATGCTACCATCTTCAACACATGCCGAGACGCATCGCCCGACTTTCCATTCTCCGCTGGCTGGACCTTGTGCCAATCGCGGCGGCCTTCATGTTGTTGCAGTTGATGATTGGTATGCCGAATGCCGGTGCCGAGCCTTTGAAAATCGGCTCAAAACGGTTTACCGAGTCGTATCTTCTGGGCGAAATCATTGTCGGTACTGCGCGGCGTGCCGGTGTCGCCGATGCTGAACATCGCCCCGGCTTGGGCAATTCCGCCATTCTGTTTGCCGCGCTCAAAAGCGGCGCCATCGATCTTTATCCGGATTACAGCGGGACTGTTGCGCTGGAATTGCTCGGATTAAAACAGGTGCCGTCATTGCCTGAGCTTAACCGTTTGCTTTCAGCGCACGGACTTGCTGCCGGTGTTCAGCTGGGTTTCGACAACGCTTACGCTCTGGCCATGACCGCAGAAAAAGCGGATCGCCTCGGTTACGGCCTCATCAGTGACCTTCGGAGTCTGGGCGATCTGCGAGCCGGGTTATCACCGGAGTTTCTCAGCCGCAGGGACGGATGGCCTTCGCTACGCGCGGTATACGGACTCTACGGCTTGCAAATTCGCGGTCTCGAACATGGCCTGGCGTATGAAGCCCTGGCCAGAGGGCAGGTCGATCTGATCGACGTCTACACGACTGATCCTCAAATCGCGAGGCAAGGTCTGAAATTGCTACGGGATGACCGGAAGGTATTTCCCGCTTATGAAGCGTTGCTGGTTTATCGAATGGATTTGCCTCAGCGACATCCCGTGGCCTGGGCGGCCCTCCAGGGGCTTCAGGGCAGGCTGGATGCAGAGACCATGCGCAAGCTTAACGCAGCGGTAGAGCTGGATGGTCGCAGTTTTGCGGCTGTTGCCGGACAGTGGATGGATGGTGCCTCCGACCCAATCGGAGAGCGTCAAAGCCTGCTTGCCGTGCTGCTGGGACCGGATCTGCTTCGCTTGACGGCGCAGCATCTTATTCTGGTTTGCAGTTCATTAATGTTGAGTATTTTTGTCGGAATCCCGCTGGGAATCTGGTCACAGCGTGCGCCCAGGGCCGGGCGCTGGATACTTCCATTTATCGGTGTGCTGCAAACCGTACCCAGTCTGGCCTTGCTGGCTTTTTTAATTGCAGCGCTGGGACAAATCGGGGCCTTGCCGGCGGTTCTGGCGCTGTTCCTTTACGCCTTGCTGCCCATAGTTCGAGGCACCGAATCCGCTTTAGCCGGT
>JBIIZE010000164.1:0-5299 GCA_044346435.1 Burkholderiales bacterium | reverse complement strand
TCACGCACGCTTTCACTGGCCAGCGGTGTGGCCAGCGACACCAGCGCGACACCCAGCGCCACCCACAACAATCCCCATTTCGCCCAAGCCCGCGCCTTGCGCTGCAGTTCGCCCTCGGTGCGCAGCACCAGCCATGTGGAACCGAGCAATACATATCCCCCGCAAACGCTGGCACCCACCAGCAAGGCAAACAGCCAGTAGCCGAATCCCGATTCAAAGCCGGTGATGTAACGCCCGAGCATGAATCCCTGGGCGAGGCTTGCCAGAAACGAACCAAACCAGAACAGCCAGTTCCATAGTTCTGCGTGCCAGCCTTCGGCCTTCATGCGGAATTCAAAAGCCACGCCGCGAAACATCAGGCCAATCAGCATTGCCGCCACCGGCAGATACAGTTCACCCAGCACCACGCCATGCGCTTTCGGAAACGCCACCAGCAACAGGCCGATGCCAAGCACCAACCAGGTTTCGTTGGCGTCCCAGAACGGCCCGATCGAGGCCACCATCAGATCCTGCTGCTCCGCCGTCGCCGCCGGCATCAGCATGCCGACGCCGAGGTCGTAGCCATCAAGCACAACATAGGCGAGGATGGAAAAGCCCATCAACCCCGCAAAAATCACCGGCAGATCAATGTTCATGGTTTCAGCTCCGTGACAGCGCCCTTGCCGGCCATGTGCGTGATGACCACAAAATAAGCGAGCAGCATCAGGCTGTAGGTCAGTGCATAACCGGTCAGACTGGCGCCAAGCTGCGCGCCGGAAATATGGCCGACCGCATCGGCGGTACGCAGCACACCTGTCACCAGCCACGGCTGGCGGCCGATTTCGGTGACGATCCATCCCGCCAGCGTGGCAATCCAGCCGGAAAAGGTGAACGCGGCAAACGTCCACAGCAATGTGCGCGGCGGCGTACCTAGACGCAAACGCCAGGCACCAAACCATGCCAGCGCCAGCATGCCGACGCCAATGCCCACCATCAGGCGAAAACCGAAAAACAGCGGCGCCACCGGCGGCCGGTCCGGTTCGAACTCGTTCAATCCTTTCAGTTCGGCATCGGCGTCATGTTTGAGTATCAGTGCCGCGCCTTTGGGAATCTCGATTGCGAAATCGTTGCGCCGTTCCTGCTCATTGGGCAATGCAAACAGCACCAGCGGCGCACCCTTTTGCGTTTCCCAGATGCCCTCGATCGCGGCGATTTTCGCCGGCTGATGCTCCAGCGTGTTGAGCCCGTGCAGATCACCGATGAATATCTGCAGCGGCGCCAGCACCGCGGCAACCAGCACGCTGGTGCGCAGCGTTTTCATCGCCGACGGGTCCGCGGCGGCACGCAGCAGCCGCCATGCGGAGAGTCCGGCAATCACAAACGAAGCGGTGAGCCCCGAGGCAAGCATCATGTGCGTCAACCGGTACGGGAACGACGGGTTGAAATCACCTTGAGCCAGTCACCGGCGATCCATACGCCATCCACCATCACATGCCCTGTGGGCGTGTGCATCCAGGAATTCAGCGCGAGTATCCAGAAGGCCGACAGCGAGGTACCGACCGCAACGATGACGGTTGCAAGGATGTGCAGCCACGGCGGCACGCGATTCATGCCGAACAGCATCACGCCGAGGAAAGTGGCTTCCAGGAAAAAAGCCGTCAGCACTTCGTAGGCGAGCAGCGGGCCGGCGATATTGCCGACGTTGTTCATGAAGCCCGGCCAGTTGGTGCCGAACTGGAAACTCATGACGATGCCGGACACCACACCCATCGCAAACGTCAGTGCAAACACCTTGACCCAGAGTTTGTAGGTGGCCAGCCAGGCGGCATCGCCGCTGCGGTGATAACGCACGCGGAAATACACCAGAAACCACGCCAGCCCTATGGTCAGAGTGGGAAAGAGGATGTGGAATGCAATATTGAGCCCGAACTGGGCTCGGGCAAGAATCAGGGCTTCGGTCGCGTCCATCTGCAGCCTTTGGGATCAGGAGGAAAACGCTGGCAGCCCGGAACCGGCGGTAACAATGCCGCCGGCAGGAGGCCTCTACAGAATCGACACCCTGAAGTCAGAATGGTTTCGTCACACCATCAGGTGACCCGGTACAAAACCGCTACAGACAACAAAGTCACAGGTTTAACACCGAATCTCAGAAGACCCACGCGAGGTATGCTAACGCACTACGCGGGCATTCAGTTCAGGAGTGTTCCTTGAACCAGCGGAGCACGCCGAGCACATCCATCGCGCCGGACGTCCGTGCCACTTCTTTGCCGTCGCGGAACAGCAGCATCGTGGGAATTGAGCGGATACCGGCACGCGCCGCCACCGCCTGCGCCTCGTCGGTATTCAACTTGGCCAGCAGCGCCTGCTTGTGCAATTCGCGCGCCGCGGCTTCAAACTGCGGCCCCATCATCTTGCAAGGGGCGCACCACGGCGCCCAGAAATCAATGAGTACCGGCAGGCTGGTATGGGCAATCACGCCGTCGTAAGCCGCTTCGCTGATATCTATCGGGCCTTTGGGCATAAGCGGCGTGCCGCATTTGCCGCACTTAGGCCCGTCGCCGATGCGAGCGGCCTCCACCCGGTTGGCGGTACCGCAATGCCCGCATCCGACCTGAACAACGACAGCATCTTTTTGCATTTTGTTGATGTCACACCTGTTTATGTCACAGCTTGGGGAAACTTTAATGGCAGACTACTCCATGAGCCGCCGCATTTTAATAGGTGGAGGCGCCCTGTTGCTGCAATCAAAGATCAGCGAAGCCTCCGCGACCTCGCTAGCCCGATCCGGAGAACGAACCTTTCAGCAAACGTGCAGCCTTACCAGGTGACAAGCGCAGGTCACAAGCGGGTCGTTGGCCAGGTTGGCTGCGACACCGGAAACAATCATTAACTAATTGTTTTTATTAATATTTTATCTATGCACAAACATCCATTCGTCACACTCGTCATCGCAGCAACCATGTTAATACCTTCGGCACAGGCGGCCGATACCGGCCATGGCGCCCACAGCAGTCATGGCGCAACAGCCAAGCAGCCTGCCGCGAAATCCACGGATGCAAAAAACTTCGGCAAACCCGGAAACGCAAAACAGGTCACCCGCACCATCGCGGTCGACATGAGCGACACCATGCGCTATACGCCGTCAGCGCTGACCATCGCGCAGGGCGAAACCGTTAAATTTGAACTCAGGAATTCAGGCAAGGTGATGCATGAATTCGTGCTGGGCACGCTGGCCGACCTGAAAACCCACGCCGAGGAGATGAAAAAATCCCCGAAAATGGCGCATGGCGGAGCCTATATGGTGCATGTCGCCCCGGGTAAAACAGGAAGCGCTGTCTGGGAGTTCACCAAAGCCGGCGAGTTTCATTTCGGCTGCCTGTTGCCCGGCCACTTTGAAGCCGGTATGGTCGGCCAGATCACCGTCACCGCGAAAAAATAACATGATGAATCGACGACATTTCCTGAAGTTTGCAGCGGCAGCTGCAATCCCCGCGACGGCGATCGGCGCCGAAGCCACAACCGCAACGGTCTACCTGAACCCGACCTGAGGCTGCTGCGGCGCGTGGATGGATCATCTGCGCGCCAACGGCTTCCGTGTGAAGCCTGTTGCCGTTGAAGACATCTCCGTCGCGCGCAAACGCCTCGGCATCCCCGAAAAACTCGGCGGCTGTCACACTGCGCTGATTGAAGGTTATGCCATCGAAGGACATGTGCCGGCACGGGAAATCCGCCGTCTGCTCGCTGAACGTCCGGTTGCTGCGGGCCTGTCAGTGCCGGGCATGCCGCAAGGCTCGCCGGGCATGGAATCCGGCAAGACACAGCCGTATGACGTGCTGCTGGTGGACAAAAGCGGGAGACATACGGTGTATGCGCGTTACGGACGCTGAACGCGGGCGCGACAACAAATCCAATGACCAACCACCAGCCTCATGACCGCGCCATCAACGTGCTGCAGGTTCGCCGCCTCGGCATCGATACCTATTACGAACCGGTGGTGTTCATTCGCAGCGACTGCCACATCTGCCGCTCCGAGGGTTTCGAATCGCACTCCCGCGTCACCGTCAGCCTGCGCGGACACAGCGTCGTAGCGACGCTCAACATCGTCACCGGCAGTCTGCTCGGCACCGATGAGATCGGCCTGTCCGAGATCGCCTGGAAGCTGCTCGGCGCACAGGCTGAGGATGTGGTGACGCTGTCGCACCCCGAACCGCTGGAATCACTGCGCCACGTGCGGGCCAAGGTTTACGGACAACGCCTGGATGACAATGCGATGCACGCCATCATCAAGGATATCGCCGAACGCAAATACACCGACATTGAACTCTCCGCCTTCATCACCGCCTGCGCCGGCGAACGGCTCAGCAGCGCTGAAACCGGAGCTCTGACACGCGCGATGATTGCCGTCGGCGAGCGGTTGTCGTGGGACCGTCCGCTGATTGTCGACAAACATTCCGTCGGCGGCCTGCCCGGCAATCGCACAACGCCTATCGTCGTGGCGATTGTTGTCGCCGCCGGATTGACCATGCCGAAGACATCATCACGCGCAATCACCTCGCCGGCCGGTACCGCCGACACCATGGAAACCCTTGCGCCGGTCGCACTGGACGTCAAAGCAATGCGCCGCGTTGTCGAACAGGTTGGCGGTTGCATCGTCTGGGGCGGCGCGGTTCAGCTAAGCCCCGCCGACGACATTCTGATCCGCGTCGAACGACCGCTGGACCTCGACAGCGAAGGCCAGATGATCGCCTCCATCCTTTCGAAAAAAGCTGCTGCCGGCGCCACACACGTGGTGATCGACGTGCCGGTCGGTCCCACCGCGAAGATCCGCAGCGCCGAAGCAGCACGTTCGCTCGGTACGGAAATGATCAGGATCGGGCAGACCGTCGGCCTGCAGATCAGCATACTGGTCAGCGACGGCAGTCAGCCGGTCGGCCGCGGCATCGGTCCGGCTCTGGAGGCGCGCGATGTGCTCGCAGTGCTGCAAAACACCCCGGATGCACCAAGAGACCTGCGCGACCGTTCCATCGCGCTCGCAGGTCGCATCCTTGAAATGGCCAATGGTCTTGACCCGGTCAGCGCCATTGCCACCGCACGCGGTCTGCTCGACGATGGCCGCGCCTGGCAGAAATTCCAGGCGATCTGTCAGGCGCAGGGCGGCATGCGTGAACCCACCACAGCCGCACACACGCACATCATTGCGGCACCCGCTGCCGGCCCCGTGATCAGCATCGACAACCGTCGCCTGTCGCGTGTCGCCAAACTGGCCGGCGCGCCGCAATCGCCGGCCGCAGGGCTTTATCTGCACACCCCCGTCGGCACC
>JBIIZE010000200.1:0-4640 GCA_044346435.1 Burkholderiales bacterium | reverse complement strand
TGCACCGTGGTGCTCAAGCCGGCCGAGCTGACGCCGCTGAGTGCGCTGGCGCTGGGGCAGATCGCGCTGGATGCCGGTTTACCGCCCGGCGTGCTGAATGTGGTGCCGGGTTTTGGCCCGACTGCAGGGCAGGCCCTGATTGAGCATCCGTGGGTGGACAAGATCTCGTTCACGGGTTCGCCCGCAGTCGGCAAGCGCATCATGCAGCATGCCGCCGAACGCGCGGTGCGCGTTGGCCTTGAACTCGGCGGGAAATCGCCGAATCTGGTTTTTGCCGATGCGGATATTGAAGCTGCCGTTCGGGCTTCGTCATCCGGGATATTTTTCAACGCCGGCCAAGTCTGTTCGGCCGGTTCCCGGATACTCGTTCAACGTGACCGCTATGAAGAATTTGTCGACCGCCTGGTACGCAGGGCAAGCCGCATCCAGGTCGGTGACCCGCTGGATCCCGCCACCCAAATGGGGCCGCTGATCTCGCGCATCCAGCAGGAAAAGGTCCTGGATTACATCGCCAAGGGACAGGCAGAGGGCGCAAGTCTGGTTTGTGGCGGTCCGAGTTCGGCGGGTCTCGGATTTTTCGTGGAGCCCACGGTATTTGCCGGCGTCAGCAATGATATGTGTGTGGCGCGAGAGGAGATTTTCGGACCAGTGGCGACGGTGATTCCGTTTGCCGACGAGGAGGAAGCGCTGGCCATCGCCAACGACAGTCCGTACAGCCTTGCCGCCGCCGTCTGGACTCGCGACGTGGGGCGCGCACATCGCGTTGCCCATGGGCTGCGCGCCGGAACGGTGTGGATCAATACCTACGGCCATACCGATACGCGGCTGCCCTGGGGCGGTTGCGGCGGCGACTCCGGTGTGGGCCGTGATCTGGGCCAGTCTGCAATCGATAATTACACCGAAATCAAAACGGTATGGCTGAATCTGGCGAGCGCGCCGCTCGCGGCCTGATTGCAGCTGCGTGCTAAACTTTCTGCGCGCCGGATTCCGGTGCGAACTGCGGAAAATCACGTTTCATGGCACGTTATCCCGGATTGATGCTGCGCATCCTGGCCAAGGACCATCCGGCAATGGGGCCGGGCAAGGCGCAACTCGTTGCCTTGATTGATTCCACGGGGTCGATTTCCGCGGCGGCCCGCGAAATGGGCATGTCATATCGCCGGGCTTGGCAACTGGTCGATGCACTCAATGCCAGTTTCAAGGAACCGGTGGTGCTGACTGCTGTAGGCGGAAAACGCGGCGGCGGCACCATGGTGACTGACTACGGTCGTGCGCTGGTGTCACAGTTCCGTGCAATGGAAGATCAGGCGTCGGCGGCCATCGCCGCTGACGTGGCGCGTTTCAACGCGCAACTGCGCAAGCCGCCGGCAAAGCCGCCCCGTAAATAATCTGCTTGTACCCGTTGCGGGAAAGACCGGCCTTCGTTATATTCAAATGAGCATAACGATTGGCGGGCTATCTGATGGGAAAATTTAAGTATTTGTTTTTATTGAATATTATTGTGGCACTGGCTTTGCCGCTGTCGGCAATCCCTGCGCGCGCCGACGTCACTGTTTTTGCCGCGGCCAGTCTGAAGAATGCGCTGGACGAAGTCGGTCAGTCCTGGTCCGCGCAAAGCCGGGCCAAGGTGCTGCTGTCTTATGCCGCGAGTTCGGCGCTGGCGCGCCAGATTGAAAAGGGCTCGCCCGCTGATCTGTTCATTTCTGCCGATCTGGAGTGGATGGATTATCTGGCGCAACGCAAACTGGTCACTGAAACCACGCGCGTTAATCTGCTGCGCAATGAACTGGTACTGATTGCACCGAAGGATGCGAAGATTTCTGTCGAATTGAAGTCCGGCCTGAAACTCGGCGATCTGCTCGGCAACGATCGCCTCTCGATGGCCGATCCGGACAGCGTACCCGCAGGAAAATACGGCAAGGCGGCGCTGGAAGCGCTTGGACTATGGCCGCAGGTCGCCGGAAAGATCATCCGTGCGGACAATGTGCGAACCGCGCTGAATTTTGTCGCACGCGCCGAAGCCCCGCTGGGAATTGTTTATCGCACGGACGCGGCGGCCGAGCCGAAAGTGCGCATCGTCGCGGCGTTTGCAGCGAATACGCATCCGCCCATCGTTTATCCCGCGGCTTTGCTGGCGGACAGTAAAAATGCCGAGGCTGCCGCGTTCTTTTCCTATCTCAAGTCCAATGCCGCCGCCGGCATCTTCAGGAAACACGGATTTCTGACATACTGATTCAACGTTTTGAATCCGCACGCCTTTAATTCGTAATTATCGGGAATACCGTTGAGCCGGGAAGAGTGGGGCATCCTTGCGCTGAGTCTGAAGGTCGCTTTCTGGAGCGTGGCCATCAGCCTGCCGTTTGCCTTGATGATTGCGCATCTGCTGGCGCGGCGCAGTTTTCCCGGTAAAAGCCTGCTTGATGCGGTGATTCATCTGCCGCTGGTGTTGCCGCCGGTTGTTGTCGGTTACTTTCTGTTGCTGGTGCTTGGTCGTCGCGGACCCATTGGTGAAATTCTGGATCAGTGGTTCGGCATCGTTGTGGCTTTTCGCTGGAGCGGGGCGGCGATTGCCTGCGCTGTCATGGGGTTTCCGCTGATGGTGCGGGCGATGCGGCTGTCGATTGAGGCTATTGATCCGCGGCTGGAAGCGGCGGCGCAGACGCTGGGTGCAGGGCGTATCGGCGTATTCCTCACGGTGACGCTGCCGCTGGCGCTGCCGGGCATTCTGACCGGCGCTTTGCTGTCATTTGCGCGCAGCCTGGGCGAATTCGGCGCCACCATCACCTTCGTCTCCAATATTCCGGGCGAGACCCAGACGCTGCCGCTGGCAATTTATGCGCTCACGCAGGTCCCCGGAGGGGACGATGCGGCGATGCGGCTGTGCGTGATTTCAGTCGTGTTGTCGCTAGCGGCGCTGCTGATTTCGGAAATGCTGGTGCGTCGCGCCACCCAACGGGTTCATGGCCATGATGCTGCAAGTCGCGCTTGAACATCGCCAGGGCGGCTTTCATCTCGACGCGGCGTTCGGGATGGATGGCGGCGTCACGGCCATCTTCGGGCGCTCGGGCTCGGGCAAGACCACGCTGGTCAACGCGATCGCCGGATTGCTGCGTCTGCAGCGCGGACGCATCAGCTTTGACGGTGAAGTGCTGTTCGATGCGGAGCGGGGGATTCATCTGCCGCCGCAGGCGCGGCGTTTCGGTTATGTGTTTCAGGAGGGGCGGCTGTTTCCCCACCTGACGGTCAAAAGCAATCTGCTGTTTTCCAATCTGTTCACATCCAACAAGGCGGCTGCTGCGCAGTTTGACCGGATCGTCGGACTGCTCGGGCTCGACAGCCTGCTTGAGCGCCGGCCCGGCGCATTGTCCGGCGGCGAGAAGCAGCGGGTCGCCATCGGGCGTGCGCTGTTGGCCCGTCCCCGCCTGCTGCTGCTCGATGAGCCGCTGGCCGCGCTGGACACGCAGCGCAAGAGCGAAATCCTGTATTACCTGGAATTGCTGCGTGACGAGTTTTCGGTGCCGATGTTGTACGTCAGCCATGCCGTCGAAGAAGTGGTGCGTCTGGCTTCCAATGTCGTGCTGCTTTCAGAGGGCCGGATCGAAGCTTCGGGGCCGACCGCCGAAGTGATGAGTGATGCCGCGCTGCGTCCGATTACTGGCCGTTACGAAGGCGGTTCGGTGATCACCGCCCGGGTGGCTGCGCACGACCTGCGTTACGGACTGGCGCAACTCGATTTCGAGGGTGGCAGCCTTTATGTGGCGGATCTGGATGCGTTGCCGGGCGAGCAGGTGCGCGTGCGCATCCGTGCGCGGGACGTAGCCCTCGGACTGGAACGGCCTGTGGGCACCACTTTCCGCAACATCATCCCTTGTCACGTCACGGCCATTGTTGATAGTGCCGGTTCGATGACTGAAATCACGTTGCAGGCGGGTGGGGCGACCATTGTTGCCCGGATCACCCGCCAATCCTGCGAGGAATTGGGCCTCAAGCCGGGCATGCGCGTGCAGGCACTGATCAAGGCCGTTGCTCTGGACCGCCACGCCGTGGGTTATGCCTGAGCACTGGTAAACTCCGGATTCCTAAGAGGGAAGTGCTGGGCATGAAAATTTTCGGCTTTGCCGGTTATTCCGGCAGCGGCAAGACCACCTTGATCGAAAAACTGATTCCGCTGTTCGTGCAGCGTGGATTGAAGGTTTCGCTGATCAAACACGCGCATCACACCTTTGATGTCGATCAGCCCGGCAAGGATTCCTTCCGCCATCGTCACGCCGGTTGCACCGAAGTGCTGGTGACGTCATCGCGGCGCTGGGCGCTGATGCATGAACTGCGCGGTGCCCCCGAGCCGACCCTCAAGGAGCAGATCGAACGCCTGTCTCCTTGCGATCTCTTGCTGGTGGAAGGGTTCAAGCACGAGCCGATTCCTAAGCTCGAGGTTTATCGTGCGGAGGTCGGTGAAGCGATGATCCATCCACATGACAGCAACATCGTAGCTATCGCCAGCGATGCCAAAGTCGATAGCCAACTGCCACAACTGGATCTGAATGCGCCTGAAGCCATCGCGGCCTTTGTGCTCAAACACGTCGGACTGGAGCAGGGAAGGTGATCACGCTGCTGTATTTCGCAAGACTGCGTGAGGCGCT
>JBIIZE010000162.1:0-5331 GCA_044346435.1 Burkholderiales bacterium | reverse complement strand
TTCCCCAACGCAAAACAGTAACGGTATGCGTCCAATCCAGTATCTTATTGTTTTAACTGGATTATTTTTAGTGTCAGGGCCATTGGCGGCGGCAGACGGCGCAGTACGGCTGTATGCCGCCGGCAGCCTGCGGGCAGCGATGACGGACATTGTTGCAGCTTACCGTCAGGTTGCCGGTGTCGCGGTAGAGACCGAGTTCGGCGCCTCCGGACTGTTGCGCGAGCGCATCGAGAAGGGCGCGCCCGCGCAGGTTTTTGCCTCCGCTGATATGGGGCATCCGGAGGCGCTGGTTCGCGGTGGTAAAGCGGATCGTGTGGAGTTGTTCACGCGTAACCGTCTGTGCGCATTGGCACAACCGCAGTTGCGCGTGACTTCCGAAACACTTCTCGACGTGTTGCTGGACCCTACAGTTCGAGTCGGCACATCCACGCCGAAGAACGATCCTTCCGGTGACTACACCTGGACGATGTTCGAAAAGGCAGAGCGTCTACGCGCTGGCGCCTATAACACGCTGACGGGCAAGGCGCTGAAAATGGTGGGTGGTGTCGATTCACCGCCGCCGCCCAAGGACCGCACGGTCTATGCGCAATTGATGGCTGACAACAAGGCGGATATTTTCATCACGTACTGCACGAATGCGGTTCTCGCTGCACGTGAAGTGCCGGGTCTGCGCACGGTGCGGATTCCGGAAGCGCTGGCGGTGGGCGGAGATTACGGCCTGACGGTATTGCGTGGTGCCGGCGCGGAAGCGGAGCGGCTGGCGGCATTTATCCTGTCACCCGCTGGTCAATCCGTTCTGCAAAAGTACGGTTTTTCACGATAACGCCGAAACGGTTCTGCGGATGGTGGGCTTGCGATAGCATGACTGCCGGAGGTGGGGTGATGACGGAGTCCATTGAGCGCCAGCAAGATGGCGTTGGCGGCAGTGTCATGCGTTTCGACAGTCGTGAATGGTCGGGTGCGTTTGGCGACCTTGGCACGCTGGTCCCGTTTCTGCTGGCTTATGTCACGGTTGTCGGCATCGCACCGGCAGGTCTTCTGCTGGCGTTCGGTTTTGCCCTGGTGGCGACCGGACTGTATTACCGCACGCCGATGGCCGTGCAACCGATGAAGGCGATTGGTGCAGTATCCATCGCCGGTGCGGCGCAGACGGCCACCGTGACGCCTGAAGCTGTCGCAGTGGCTGCGCTGGCGACGGGGATCATCTGGCTTGTTCTCGGCTGGACCGGCACAGCGGAACGGATCATCCGCTGGGTTGGCCGGCCGGTGATCATCGGCATTACCCTGGGACTGGGTTTCGCCTTCATGCTGCAGGGCACGCAGCTCATGTCGGCCGCGGTCTGGTTTGCTGCGCCGCTGCTGCTGGTGACCATCCTGTTGCTGTCGCGCAAAGCCATTGTGGCGATGGTATTGATTCTCTTGAGCGGTGTGGCATTCGCGCTGTATTCCGATGCTTCTGTTGTGATCGCTTTGGCATCCGCGCAGCCGGGTTTTGTAGCGCCGGCATGGCCTTTCGGTCAGGTTTCCGCGGAATCCCTGTTTACCGGCATCGTGCTGCTTGCCTTGCCGCAGATTCCCCTGACGCTGGGCAATGCCATACTGGCACCGGTCGAATTCAACAACCGCGAATTCCCCGGTCACAAGGTCAGTGAAAAGCAGATGGCGTTGTCTACCGGCTTGATGAATACCCTGGGCAGTTTTATCGGCGGCGTGCCGATGTGCCACGGCGCGGGCGGAATGTCGGCGCAAGTCGGGTTTGGTGCGCGCAGTGGCGGGGCTCCCGTGATCCTGGGTTCGTTGTTGATTGTTCTGGCCCTCGGATTCAGTGAGTCGCTGGCCGTGCTGTTGCGCCTGTTTCCGCAACCGGCGCTGGGCGTAATGCTGTTCCTGGCGGGTCTGCAGCTGGCACTGGGTTCCTGCGATTTCGCGAGGGACAAGGGCGAGCGGTTTGTCACGCTGGGTACGGCAGCGCTGGCGGTATGGAATGTCGGCATCGCGTTTGTCTTCGGCATTCTGCTGCTGGCTATAGTGCGGCGCGGCTGGTTGAAACTGTGAATGACATGAAGGTCAACCGTCGCCGGCTGCTTGCAGCATCGGCATTAAGCGCATTGATGCCAGTGCCGTTGCAGGCGCAATCAACGCGCGTCATTACTGATGGTGCCGGACGCAAGGTGACATTGCCTTCGCGCGTGGAACGTATCTATGCGGCTGGTGCACCCGCGAGCGTGCTGGCTTTTGCTGTGGCCCCTGAAAAACTGATGGGCTGGACTTCTCCGTTCCGTGACGCCGAGCGACCGTTTGTCGCGCCGCGTTACGCTGATCTGCCGGCATACGGCCGGCTGACCGGGCGGGGTAACTCCGCCAATGTGGAAATCGTGGTCAAGGCAAAGCCGGACCTGATCATTGATTACGGTGCGGTGCGTGACACCTTTGTATCGCTGGCAGACCGTGTGCAGGCTCAGACTGGCATTCCCTATCTGCTGCTCGATGGTGATTTTGACCGGATGGCGGAAGTGATTGTGCAGTTCGGGCAGATCGCTGGCGAGGATGCGCGTGCGTCTGCGCTGGCGCGGTATACGCGCGACACCATCGCTGATATCAATACGCGACTTGCGAAGATTCCGCCGGCACGTCGGCCGCGGGTTTATTACGGCCGCGGTCCGCAGGGACTCAGCACCGGGCTGGCCGGTTCGATCAATATGGAATGTATCGAGCAGGTCGGCGCGCATAACGTGGCCGCGGAACTGGGTAAGGGTGGTCTGGTGCAGGTATCGGTGGAGCAGGTGCTGCGCTGGAATCCCGATGTCATCGTGACCATTGATCCGAATTTCTTCGCGTTGGCCCGCAGCCATCCCGTATGGAGCGCGATGCCGGCGGTGCGCGCCGGACGCATCCATCTCGCGCCGGGACTGCCTTTCGGCTGGATTGATTTTCCGCCGTCGCTGAACCGGCTGATCGGCCTGCGCTGGCTGGCGCGGGTGCTGTATCCTGAGGTCTTTAATGAAGACCTGCGGCCCATCGTGCGCGATTTCTACACCCGTTTTTATCATCAGACCCCCACCGACGCGCAACTCGATCAGTTGCTGATCGCCCCCGGCGTGCGATGAAGCGTAGTCAGTCCCTGATGCTGCTGGCAGCTGCGGCAGCCCTGCTGCTTGTCATTGCACTGGCCTTTACGGTCGGGCGTTATCCCGTGCCGTTGTCAGACCTGTTGCGCATTCTCTGGTCGTGGGCAGGTGGCGCTCCGCACGGACTTGATGCCACGCTGGAAACAGTGGTGCTGCAGATCCGCGGTCCGCGTGTCATTGCCGCGGTGCTGGTCGGTGCGGCGCTGGCCGCGGCCGGTGCGGCTTACCAGAATCTGTTCCGCAATCCGCTGGTATCGCCGGACATCCTCGGTGTATCGGCAGGCGCTGCCGTCGGCGCCATACTCGGCATCTTCCTGTCGCTGGGCGTAGTGGCCATCCAGTCAATGGCCTTTGCCGGCGGACTCATGGCAGTGGGTATGGTGTATGTGGTGGCGCGTGCAGTGCGCGGCCACGATCCGCTGCTGGTGCTGGTGCTCGCCGGTGTCGTGCTGGGTGCGCTGCTCGGTGCCTGCGTGGCGCTGATGAAATACCTCGCTGATCCCTATAACCAGTTGCCGGCGATCACTTACTGGCTGCTCGGCAGCCTGGCGTCGACTGATTCGCGCGACATGTGGGTGGCCGCGCCGCTGCTGCTGGTCGGGCTGCTGCCGCTGTGGCTGTTGCGCTGGCGTATCAATGTGTTGTCGCTGGATGATGAAGAGGCGCGTGCATTGGGTGTATCGGCCGGGCGCATCCGGCTGGTGGTGATTGTTGCCGCCACGCTGATGACGTCGGCGGCGGTGGCGATCTCCGGCGTGATCGGCTGGATCGGACTGGTGATCCCGCATTTTGCACGGCTGCTGACGGGCCCCGATTTTTCAAAACTGCTGCCGGTATCGGTATTGCTGGGCGCAGGATTCCTGGTTGCCGTCGATACGCTGGCGCGGACAATGGCCAATATCGAAGTGCCTCTGGGCGTGCTGACGGCTTTTGTCGGCACCCCCCTGTTTTTGTGGCAACTCGCGACGGCAAGGCGGGGCTGGCAATGAAACTGGAAGCGCTAAAACTGGTTTACGGTTATCCCGGACGCCGCATCGGCAACGATGTGACGTTTGAACTCAATGCCGGCGAAGTGTTGTGCATGCTCGGACCCAACGGCAGCGGCAAAACCACCTTGTTCAGGACGCTGCTCGGTTTGCTGCCGGTCCAGGGCGGCACGGTGATGCTCGATGGGCACGATCTGCGCACCTTGCAGCGTGACGATATTGCGCGGCTCGTCAGTTATGTGCCGCAGGCGCATGGCGCATTTTTTCCGTACACCGTGCGCGAAGTGGTGTTGATGGGGCGTACCGCCCATCTCGGCCTGTTTGCCGCGCCGTCAGCGCGCGACCAGGGTGCTGCGCTGGATGCCATCGGTCGCATGGGCATCGCGCATCTCGCCGATGCCATCTACACGCGGATATCCGGCGGCGAACGCCAGCTGGTGTTGATCGCGCGCGCATTGGCGCAGGAGGCGCGCATGGTGGTGATGGATGAACCGACGGCCAATCTCGATTTCGGCAATCAGGTGCGTGTGCTGGAACGCATTCGCGCGCTGGCGGCAGATGGCATCGGCGTGCTGCTGTCCACTCACGACCCGGATCATGCCTTTCTCTGCGCGGACCGGGTGGCGATGCTGCACAACGGTGGGCTGCTGGCCTGTGGCATACCGGAAACCGTCATGACCTCCGCACAATTGCAGCAACTGTATGGTGTTGAGGTGGCGGTGACCGAGGTGGCGTTGGGGCAGGGTAAGCGGCGGGTGTGTTTGCCGCTGGAGATGCGTGCTGGAGGCGTGTCATGAACCTGCGACACCTGTCTTTTCTGGTGGCATTGGCCCGCGAAGGTCACTTCGGTCGTGCTGCCGCTGCAGTGCATGTGACACAACCCACGCTGTCGGCGGCGATCCGGCAGCTCGAAAACGAACTTGCTGTGCCACTGGTGCTGCGCAGCCGTCAGCGTTTTCAGGGTTTGACTCCCGAAGGGCGTGAGGTGCTCGCATGGACACAGCGCATTCTTGCGGACTGTGAATCCCTGCAGCATTCGCTGGGCGAACTCAAGGGTGTGCTGAAGGGACATCTGAACATTGGTGTCATCCCGACCGCTGAACCGCTGATAGCGCGGCTGACGCTTGCCGTACGCCAACGTTATCCGGGAATCAGCGTGACCCTATTGTCGCGAACCTCTCGTGAAATCGAGCGCGGTCTGGCAGAACACCGACTGG
>JBIIZE010000161.1:0-5355 GCA_044346435.1 Burkholderiales bacterium | reverse complement strand
CCCAGATCGGGTTGCGCTTTGAGGCGCGTGCCGTGGTGCTGACCGCGGGTACTTTCCTGTCCGGCCTGATTCACGTCGGTCTGCAGAACTATCAGGGTGGCCGCGCCGGTGATCCGCCGTCGGTCAGTCTGGCCTCGCGCCTGCGTGAACTGAAGTTGCCGGTCGGGCGACTGAAGACCGGCACGCCGCCACGCATTGACGGCCGCACCATCGATTTTTCGCGACTGACCGAGCAGCCCGGTGATGATCCGGCGCCGGTGTTTTCCTTCCTCGGCCGGCGCGAGCAGCATCCGCGGCAGGTGCCGTGCTGGATCACCCATACCAATGAACGCACGCATGATGCGATCCGCGGCGGGCTGGACCGATCGCCGATGTTCACCGGCGTGATCGAGGGTGTTGGGCCTCGCTACTGTCCGTCGATCGAAGACAAGATCCATCGCTTCGCCGACAAGTCCTCGCACCAGATTTTCCTCGAGCCCGAAGGCCTGACGGTTCACGAGTATTACCCGAATGGTATTTCCACCAGTCTGCCGTTCGATGTGCAGCTGGCCGTGGTGCGCTCGATCGAAGGCATGGAGAACGCGCATATCACGCGTCCCGGCTACGCCATCGAATACGACTACTTTGATCCGCGCGGATTGAAGGCTTCGCTGGAAACCAAGGCGATTACCGGATTGTTTTTTGCCGGCCAGATCAACGGCACCACAGGCTACGAAGAAGCTGCTGCACAGGGTTTGCTGGCCGGCATCAATGCCGGATTGCTGGCCTCGGAACAGGAGTCCTGGCACCCAACCCGTGATCAAGCCTATCTCGGTGTGCTGGTCGACGACCTGATTACCCGGGGCGTTTCCGAGCCCTATCGCATGTTCACCAGCCGTGCGGAATACCGGCTGTCCCTGCGTGAAGACAACGCGGATTTGCGCCTGACCGAGATCGGCCGGCGCCTTGGTGTGGTCGACGACCAGCGCTGGGAAAGCTTCGCCCGCAAGCGCGAGGAAGTCGCGTTGGAGCAGGAGCGGCTGAAGTCGATCTGGGTTAATCCGCAGATTTTGCCTGAACAGCAAGCCATTGATTTAATTGGTAAAGCACTTGAACGTGAGTATTCACTGTCAGATTTACTCCGTCGCCCCGAGGTTAGCTATAACAGCCTGATGGCTTTGCCTGGCGCAGGCCCCGGCACCACTGATCCGCAGGTTGCCGAGCAGGTGGAAATCCAAGCCAAGTATCAGGGCTATATCGATCGCCAGAAAACCGAAATCGAACATCGCGCTCAACAGGAAGACCTGAGCCTGCCTGCCGATCTGGATTACGCTCAGGTGCGTGGTCTGTCGATTGAAGTCCAGCAAAAACTCAATCGCGCGAAACCGGAAACCGTCGGTCAGGCGTCGCGCGTGTCCGGTGTGACGCCGGCAGCGATCTCGGTGTTGCTGGTGCATTTGAAACGTAGCGCCGCGGCATTAAAGAAAAGTGCATGAGCATCGCCGCTGATCTCGCTGCGGGCATTGCCACATTGGGCATTACCGTGCCGGCAGATGCGCAACAGCGACTGCTCAACTATCTCGCGCTGATCGCCAAATGGAACAAGGCCTATAACCTGACTGCGGTGCGCGAGCCGGAAAAAATGCTGACGCATCACCTGCTCGATTCGCTGGCCGTGTTGCCGCATGTGCAGGGCCCGCGCGTACTGGATGTTGGTACTGGTGCCGGCCTGCCCGGTATTCCGCTGGCGCTGGCGCGGCCCGACTGGCAGATCACCTTGCTCGATTCCAATCAGAAAAAAACCACATTCCTGCGCCAGGCCATGATCGAACTCAAACTCGGCAACGTTGAGGTGGCCTGTGCCCGCGTCGAAGCCTGGTCTGCGCCGCAGCCCTTCAATACGGTGGTCTCCCGTGCATTTTCGGAAATTTCCGAATTTCTCGCGCTGGCCGGAAAACACTGCGCAAAGGACGGCGTGATGATTGCGATGAAGGGGATTTATCCCCGTGACGAACTGGCGCATCTGCCGGGCGAATTCAATTTGCGCAGCGTGGTGACGCTGAACGTGCCGGGTCTCGGCGCGGAGCGTCACGCCGCCCTGCTTCAGCTTGCGGCGGCAGCCTGATGCGCATCATCGCCATCACCAACCAAAAAGGCGGCGTCGGCAAAACGACAACCGGCGTCAATCTCGCGGCCAGTCTGGCCGCCATGCAGCGCCGTGTGTTGCTGGTCGATCTGGATCCGCAGGGCAATGCAACGATGGGCAGCGGCGTCGACAAACGGAGTCTCGCGGCGACGGTGTATCACGTGCTGCTCGGGGAAAAACAGGTTGCTGATGTGCGTCAGCGTGCGGCGAATGCCGGTTACGACGTATTACCGTCGAATCGCGAACTCGCCGGCGCTGAAGTGGAGTTGGTCGATATCGAGCATCGTGAAACACGTCTTAAGGAAGCATTGCTGAGCGTCGCATCAGAATACGATTTCATCCTGATTGATTGTCCGCCTGCACTGAATCTGCTGACGGTTAACGGATTGACTGCCGCGCAATCGGTGATGATTCCGATGCAATGCGAGTACTACGCGCTTGAAGGTTTGTCGGATCTGGTCGGCACCATCAAACGCGTGCGTGCCAACCTCAATCCGGAACTCGAAATCGAAGGGTTGCTGCGCACGATGTATGACCCACGCAATACGCTGGCGCAACAGGTATCGGCGCAGTTGCTGCAGCACTTCGGTGACAAGGTTTACCGCACGGTGATTCCGCGCAATGTGCGTCTGGCCGAAGCGCCGAGCCACGGCGTGCCGGCGCTGGAGTTTGACCGGGCTTCCAAAGGGGCGCAGGCCTATCTGGCTTTGGCCGGTGAAATGTTGAACCGGACCGAAGCACGCACCGAAGAATCAACGTAAGTATTTGTTAATAAAGGTTTTATATGGTCAAGATCAAAGGTTTGGGCCGCGGACTCGATGCCCTGCTCGGCGGTGACAATGATGCCCCTGCTGCCGCGGCAACCGGCGATGCGGTCAACACCCTCCCGGTCAGCGCGCTGCAGCCCGGCAAATACCAGCCGCGTACACGCATGGACCAGGAAGCGCTGAATGCACTGGCGGCATCAATCAAGGCCCAGGGCATCATGCAGCCGATCCTGGTGCGGCCGGTGGGCGACGGCAAACACGAAATCATTGCCGGTGAAAGGCGCTGGCGCGCGGCACGTATAGCCGGTTTGAGCAGCGTGCCGGTGCTGGTGCGCAACGTTCCCGACCAGCAGGCGCTGGCGGTGGCGCTGATCGAAAACATCCAGCGTGAAGACCTTAACGCGCTAGAAGAAGCGGCGGGTATTGATCGCCTGATCCGTGAATTTTCGCTGACCCATCAGGCGGTGGCCGATGCCGTCGGCAAGTCGCGGACGACAGTGACCAATCTGCTGCGCTTGCTCGACCTGCCGCCCCCGGTGCGTGATCTGTTGGCTCAGGGCCAGCTCGAAATGGGCCATGCCCGTGCTCTACTGGTGCTGCCTGCAGATCAGCAGATTGCGCTGGCCCGCGAAGCGGCCGCGGAAGGCTGGTCAGTGCGCGAAGTGGAACGACGTGTCGGTGTCGGGCTCAAGAAAAACGCGCCTGCGGGCAAACGGCCAGCACGAAAGGATCGCGACGTTGCCCGCCTTGAGGAGGAAGTATCGAACCGGCTGGGCACCACGGTGCAGATCAAGACCGGGTCCCGTACCGGCAGCGGAAGCGTAGTCATTGCCTACCGGACGCTGGAACAGCTGGATGCGCTGCTGTCCCGGCTCAAATAAACACGTGCGCCGCACCGCAACATTATTTGACGCTACTTCGCCGTTAATTGTAAAATTTAAGGATTTTCTAGGCCTGCTCCGGCCATTTTGCAGTGCGGGGCGAGCGCAATGATCGCGGTAGTCGTTGCAGTTCAGGCCGCGGTTGTGGCGGCAACAGCCGTAATTGCATGGTGGTTGTCGGGCGCCGAAATGGCGCGGGCGATCGCCGCGGGCGGCGGTTGTGCGTGGGCCGGAACATTGGCTTACGCAGTTGGTCAGAAGCTGGTTCCGGGACGCAGTGCATCGCGGGTGCTGTGGAGCCATCTGACCGGCGAGTTTGTAAAAATTGCAGTTGCCCTGGGCCTGCTGTTCTGGGGGCTGAGTGCGGATCGGGGTTTTGCTGCCGGGCCGTTTCTTGCAGGGTTCATTGTGGCGTTGCTGGCCTACCCGCTGGCGATACCGCTGTTAAAAAGTAAGTAAAAGAGATCAATCGTGGTCATCATGGCAGCCGGTCAGGGCCCCCAAAACGCGGGCGAATACATTGGCCACCACCTTACCAATCTGCGGTTCGGTGAAGGTTTCTGGACGTTCAATCTCGACACCATTCTGATGGGCTGGTTTACCGGCCTGCTCGGAATCGGTGCGTTTTATCTGGTAGCGCGCCGCGCCACCAGCGGTGTTCCCGGTCCGGTACAGGGCTTCGTTGAACTGATTGTTGAATTTGTCGACGAGACCGTCAAAGGTGTGTTTCCCGGCGACCGCAAATTCCTGTCCCCGCTAGCCCTGACGATATTTGTCTGGGTATTCATGATGAACCTGATGGACCTGCTGCCGATCGACTGGGTCGCCACGGCCACCGGCGCCGCCGGCCTGCCCCACTGGAAACCGGTGCCGACAACCGACCTGAACACGACGTTCGCGATGTCGCTGACGATTTTTATCCTGACCATTTTCTTCAGCTTCAAGGCCAAGGGTGCCGGCGGTTTTGTGCATGAACTCTTCACTGCCCCGTTCGGCGGCCATCCGCTGCTGTGGATCCCGAACCTGGTGCTGAACATCATTGAATACCTGTCGAAGCCGGTATCACTGGCCATGCGACTGTTCGGCAATATGTATGCCGGCGAACTGATTTTCATGCTGCTCGGCCTGCTTGGCACTCTGGCAGCGGTTTCAGGCGGCGGTGTGGTCGCCGGTGCTGCCGCTGGCGTGCTCTACTGGGGCTGGGCGGTCTTTCATATCCTGATCATCCTGCTGCAGGCTTTCATTTTCATGGTGTTGTCGTGCGTTTATATCGCGATGGCCCACGAACACCATTGATGCAGGATTGCTGAACCCGATTAGCCGCAAATACGCCGTACTTAAATTCGCAGTAATTACTTTGTTATAAGAAAGGGAAATTCAAATGGAACAATACGCCGCCATCATTCAAGGCTACACCGCGCTGGGCATTGGCATCATCATCGGCCTCGGCGCCATCGGCGCCTGTATCGGCATCGGCATCATGGGCAGCAAGTTCCTCGAAGCCGCCGCCCGTCAGCCGGAACTGATCCCGCAACTGCAAAAGTTCATGTTCCTGCTGGCCGGCCTGATTGACGCCGCATTC
>JBIIZE010000160.1:0-5384 GCA_044346435.1 Burkholderiales bacterium | reverse complement strand
GTAGTCAAACAGTTGCCCTTTGTGGTCGATAACGCGCTGGCGATGCTGAAGGATGTGCAGCAACTGGTGCTGGTCGGCGCGAAGTCGCCGGTGTCGTTTTTTGCCTATCCCGGCAAACCCAGTGTGCTGGTGCCGGAAGGCTGCCAAGTGACCAAGGTCGCGGGTGTTGAGGCGGATCTTGCGGGTGCGCTGGAAGCGATGGCCGATGCACTGGGTGCGCGCAACACGCCGCCGCGGGTCAATGCACCGGCATACGACATGGCATTGCCGACCGGCAAGGTCACGCTCGATGGTCTCGGCGCCTTGTTCAATGCATTGATCCCCGAACAGGCTGTCATCATCGACGAGGCGGTCACCAGTGGCCGCGCCTTTACTGGCGCGACCCTCGGTGCGCGCCCGCATGACTGGCTCAACATCATGGGCGGTTCTATCGGCTGGGGTCTTGCCGCAGCGGTGGGTGCGGCGATTGCCGCGCCCGATCGCAAGGTCATTGCCTTCGAAGGCGATGGCAGTGCGCTGTATACGCAGCAGGCATTGTGGACCATGGCCCGCGAGAACCTTGACGTCACCGTGGTGATCTTCGCCAACCGCGCCTACAAGATTCTGCTGGGTGAGCTGACCAATGTTGGCGCTGCCGCCGCGGGACACAATGCCACCGCGATGCTGACGCTGGACAATCCGGCGCTGGATTGGGTATCGCTGGCCAAAGGCTTCGGTGTGGCGGCTGGGCGGGCGACAACGCTGGATGAACTGGCGGTGCAGTTCAAACGCGGATTGGCGACGCCCGGACCCTATCTGGTCGAACTGGTGATGTAAGGGGCGTTCAGCAAACGCCTGCTAAACTCGCGACACTTTCTGACGGTCAACACCATGCACGAAACCAGCAAATCCATTTTTCACCGGCTGCACGATTCGCGTTACGCGACGCGTTATTTTGTTGGTGACGGCATCGACATCGGTTCCGGGACTGATCCGCTGTCCCAGTATTACGAGTTTTTCCCGCTGATGAAATCCTGCCGCGCCTGGGACCTGAAAGACGGCGATGCGCAGAAAATGAAAACCGTCGCCGACCGCAGCTTTGATTTTGTGCATTCCTCGCATTGCCTGGAGCATATGCGCAAGGTCGATGTCGCGCTGGCCAACTGGCTGCGCATTCTCAAGCCCGGCGGCCACCTCGTCTGCCTGGTGCCCGACGAAGATCTTTACGAACGCGGCGTGTTTCCGTCGACCTTCAACCCCGACCACAAACACACGCTGACCATCCACAAGAAAAAATCCTGGTCGCCGGTCAGCGTCAATCTGCTCGATCTGATTCGTGAACTGCCGTATGAGGTCATTGTGAAAAAGATCGAACTGCTGGATGCGACCTATCGTTACGGACTGGAGAAACGCGCCAAAAAGCGCGTCGATCAGACGATGACGCCGGTGGGGGAGTGTGCGATTGAATTCATTCTGCAGCGGGTTGACTGACGTTTGGTGGGCGTAAGGCGGCAGGCGATCTCATGTATCGCCTACCTGTGTAACCTTGAAGGCAGTCCCGCAATGAATGCACAGAAATTGATGGTTTCGGAGCACATTCGCTACTACACCACCCCAGCCGCCAAGCCGAGATTGCCCCTTTGACTCCGGATGCACTGTACTAAAGCCCTGCAGCGTCGGATGCTTGCCGCAGGCCGGGCAGCGATGCAAAAGCGCCAGGATGATATGGATTGCTGTTAACGCAACAAGCACCCAGATTCCATGTTTCCAATATTCGAGTAGCCGTGGGTTAACCACCAAAATTCCAATAGCAGCAGCCAGCCAAGACAATAGTGCCAGCCATAGCATCAGCACCGACCACGCGTCGGCCTTAATCAGCGCTGACTGAGGGTAAAACTGCATAACGTCGTGGTGAACGGCGGGCCAAGAAGCTACCTGACAACGAACCGCCGTTCATGGCCCGTCCGCTCCACCTGGAGTTAGGTCTCGCGCGGCTCGGAAATAACGGAAGACTATTATGGCAACGGCCCAAGCAATAACTGTAGAGACAATATTTCCCGCAGTAATGATGGTGTCAGCGTTGGCCATAAGGGTTTTCAAGTCCCAGCCTAGAGCACGAGAAATGATTGATGTCGCCCGAAAATCGCCTCTCGCAATATAGTAAAGAGTGGCGAACCTAAACCCGAGCAGCAGTTGTGCGGTAGAAAGCAGCGCGCAAACGAAGAAGAGAATTTGAGACCAACTTTTCCTGACGAGCAGTGCTAGCCCCGCCACGAGAAGCAATAAGTCCCACAGGATTGGGACGGACAAGCCGATTGCAAATTCACGATTTCTGGCCATTTCACGAAAAGTGGAAAGGACGGCAGCTACCAGCGGCGTTCGTAGAAGCACTGGTAGCGAGTTGAGTAGCGGTTCAATCGCGTATAGGGCGCTAAGAATCGCGATCGTAACAATTAACCAAGAGCGCGGCGCGACGGACATGTGAGACCTAACGTGAATTAGTTGATATTTTTAGTTGCCAAACTCAGATGACATTGTAAATGCGCTGAAATTTCCAACGGATACGAACCCCATCATAAACGCGGAATACGCTGCCATGTTTCCCGCCTCAGCCTGATAAAATCCGCCGGTGTCTGATCTCGCATCCGTCTTCTCCGAAACCGGCGCTCTCGCGCAGGTGGTGCCCGGCTTCCGGGCGCGGCCTTTCCAACTGGAAATGGCCGAGGCCATAGAAAAAGTAATTAAAAATCAATCAGTTATTGTTGCTGAAGCAGGGACGGGCACGGGCAAGACCTTTGCCTATCTGGTCCCGGCGCTGCTCTCCGGCGGCAAGGTGATCATCTCCACCGGCACCAAGACGCTGCAGGACCAGTTGTTCGGCCGCGATATTCCGACGGTGCGTGATGCGCTGAAGGTGCCGGTCACCGTCGCGCTGCTGAAAGGCCGCGCCAATTACGTCTGTCATCATCATCTTGAACGCGCCAAGGATGACGGACGGCTGCCGTCGCGGGATGACGTGGTCTACCTCGCACGCATTGAAAGTTTTGCGCGCATTTCCAATACCGGTGATCGCGCCGACCTTGCCGAGGTACCGGAAAACGCCGGCATCTGGCCGCTGGTGACCTCAACGCGCGACAACTGCCTCGGCTCGCAGTGCGAGCATTACGATAAATGTTTTGTAATGAAGGCGCGCAAGCAGGCACTGGAGTCGGATGTGGTGGTGGTCAACCACCATCTGTTTTTTGCTGACGTGATGCTGCGGGATGAAGGTGTTGCTGAAATCCTGCCGGCCTGCAATACGGTGATTTTTGACGAGGCGCATCAGCTGCCGGAAACCGCCAGCCTGTTTTTCGGGCAGTCGGTATCGACGACGCAACTGGTTGATCTGGCGCGCGATGCCCGCATCGAAGCGGCCACCAGCGCCAAGGATGCTGCCGAGCTGCCGGTGATGGCGAGTGCGCTGGAGAAGGCGGCGCGTGATCTGCGGCTGGCTTTTGAAGACAGCGGGGCGCGCCTGCCCGCGGTTGCGTTGCGCAATCGCAAGACGGTGACCGAGGCGTTGGCGACCGCCACGGAAAAACTGACCCATCTCGCGGAAACCCTGCATGCGCAGGCGGCGCGCAGTGAAGGCCTGACCCAGTGTTTTGAACGTGCCGACGGTCTGCGCGCGCAACTGGCGGGATGGCGTGAAGACAGCGATGCGAGTCTGGTGCGCTGGGTGGAGGTGTTCCACCAGTCGGTGCAGTTCAATGCCACGCCGCTGTCGATCGCGGAAATTTTCCGCAAGCAGGTCGAGGCGCAGGCCAAGGCCTGGGTGTTTACCTCGGCGACGCTATCGGTCAACGGCAACTTCGCGCATTACGTCAATGAACTCGGCATCGAGTCGGCGCAGACCGAAAGCTGGGCGAGCCCCTTTGATTTTGCCAATCAGGGCTTGTTGTATGTGCCGCAGCAGTTGCCGGAGCCGAATACGCCGGATTACACCCGCGCTGTGGTTGAGGCGGCCTTGCCCGCAGTGGAGGCGAGCCGTGGCCGTGCCTTCCTGCTGTTTACGAGTCTGCGTGCGATGCGCGAGGCGCATGGCCTGCTGACCGAGGAATTCAAACGCCGCGGCTGGGACTATCCGCTGCTGGTGCAGGGCGAGGGTTCGCGCACGGAACTGCTGCTGCGTTTCCGTGAGCTGGGCAATGCCGTGCTGATCGGCAGCCAGTCGTTCTGGGAAGGCATCGATGTGCGCGGCGATGCGCTGTCGCTGGTGATGATCGACAAGCTGCCGTTTGCGCCGCCGGATGATCCGGTGCTGGCGGCGCGCATCGAAAAAATCAATGCCGAGGGCCGCAATGCCTTTATGGAATACCAGTTGCCGCGCGCGGTGATTTCGCTGAAGCAGGGTGCAGGGCGGCTGATCCGTGATGAAGCCGATCGCGGCGTGCTGATGATCTGCGACCCGCGGCTGATTTCAAAAGCCTACGGCAAGCGCATCTGGCGCAGCCTGCCGCCGATGACGCGGTCGCGGGAGATCGCCGATGTCGCGGCGTTTTTTGCGCAGGAGCCCGCGGCGCCCTGATCAGTGCTCGGGCGGCGTCGGCAGCGGCGTGATCGTGGCCCGGGTAGCACCGCTGAGGCGGGCGCGTACCAGATCGATGTGGCCGCGCAGCGTGTAGACATAATCCCAGTAGGTCAGTGGCACCTTGGTCTGCGCCACGCCTTTTTCGATTTCATCGAGCCGGGCGAGCAGCGCTGCAGAGTCGCGGCTGTCGTTGACGCTGACTTCGAATTCCTTCAGTTCGCGGTACCAGCGGAAGATGCGCCGCTTGATGCGCCAGTCATACAGCGCCGGCATGATGCGCATCATCGGAATCAGAACCGCGATCAACGGCACCAGCAGCACCAGCAGGCGTTCGATCAGGTTGGCGACCCAGAAGGGCATGTAACGCTGCAGGAAGGGCGGCCCTGACTTGTAGTAACGGGCGGCGTCTTCGCTGACCGGGAAATCGCCGGCACGCGCCGCGGGGAATTCACCGGCTTTGTGAAAGATGCCGGCGCCGTTATGCACCTTGGTGGCGGCCTGCAGCAATACCGAGACCAGCGCCGGATGGAAATCGTCGCGGGCGACGAGATGCGCGGTGACTGCGACCATTTTGATATTGGCAGGCGGGATGTCATTGGCCAGGTCAACGGTACCGCGCAGCAGTGTGACAGCCGACAGGTAGCCGTAACGCTGCGCCAGCGCGTCGGCGTGAGCCATGTTCATCAGGCGTATGCCCGGGGTCTTGAGCAGGCGCTGCACGATCGGTGCGTCCGGCGCGGCGACAAAAATCGCAGTATCGATTTTTTCATCAATCAGCGCTTCGGCGGCAGCCATGCCGCCCAGCGGCATCAGCTTCAATGCGGGTTTGTCGGCG
>JBIIZE010000159.1:0-5408 GCA_044346435.1 Burkholderiales bacterium | reverse complement strand
TGGGGCTGGGCGGTGTGGTGTCCACCGATGTGCGGCTGGCGCTCTCCGGATTACATCTGCACGGCTATACCGTTGTTGCCGGACTTGGTGGTCGCGCCATCACCAAGGCGTCGCTGGCACGGACGCTGCGGGAGGCGATTGCCGACAAGCTGCAGCCGCTGACCTTTATGGATCTTGACTGGCGCATCGTCAACCGCCAACTGGAACGCGAAGCGGCAACCCGGCGCAGCGGACCCATCGCCGAAAACCTGCTGCGCGACGTCGGCACTGTCGCATCCAAGGTGAACTGAGATGACCGCTCCGATCAAGTTCTACCAAACCGGCACTTTCACGGTCGGCAATCGGCTGCTGTCTCCCGAGCAGCGCAGCGTGCAGTCTTCACTGGAGCGCAGCAATTCGCTCAATTCCGGTCACCGCGCCTGTCAGGGCTGCGGTGAAGCCTTGGGGGCGCGTTACGCCGTTGACGCCGCAATGCGGGCCACAAACGGCCAGTTGATCGCCGCCAATGCGACCGGTTGCCTGGAGGTCTTCTCCACACCGTATCCGGAGACTTCCTGGCAACTGCCGTGGATCCACTCCCTGTTCGGCAATGCGGCTGCGGTCGGTACCGGCATCGCCGCGGCGATGAAGGTCAAGGGCCGCAGCAATGTGCGGGTGATCGCGCAGGGCGGTGATGGTGGTACCACCGACATCGGTTTCGGCTGTCTGTCCGGGATGTTCGAGCGCAATGATGATGTGCTGTATATCTGCTACGACAACGAGGCTTATATGAACACGGGGGTGCAGCGCAGTTCAGCGACCCCGCCGGCCGCGCGTACTGCTACGACCATGGCGGTCGGTGCAGAACCGGGTGCCTTGTTCGGGCAGGGCAAAAACGTACCGTTGATTGCCATGGCCCACGAGATACCCTACGTCGCGACGGCGACTGTGGCCGACCTGCGTGATCTGGAGGCCAAGGTCGAACGCGCCATGGGCATTCATGGCGCACGCTACCTGCATATTCTGGTGCCCTGTCCACTGGGTTGGGGCGCCGCAAGTCAGGACACCATCAAACTGGCGCGGCTGGCGCGGGAGACCGGGCTGTTTCCGGTGTTTGAGGCTGAACATGGTGAGGTGACCGCAGTCACCAAAATCCGCCACCGGGTGCCTGTTGAAGAGTATCTGCGACCACAGAAACGGTTTGCCCACCTGTTCGGTGCCAAGGCACAACCGCAGGTGCTGGAACGGATACAAGCGCAGGCCGATCGTAATATCAAACGTTTCGGCCTGCTGGATGTGGAGACGGCCTGATGACCATGCAAAAGCCTTTTGCGATCACCCTTGATCCCGGTTCCTCGCTGGCGAACAAGACCGGCACCTGGCGCACCGAGCGACCGGTGTATGTCGACCGTCTGCCGCCTTGCAATGCCCAATGTCCAGCGGGTGAGGACATCCAGGGCTGGTTGTTCCATGCGGAAAGCGGCGACTACGAATCGGCATGGCGGCATCTGACTCGCGATAATCCCTTCCCGGCAATCATGGGGCGGGTCTGTTATCACAGCTGCGAGGGCGTCTGTAATCGCGGCAAAATCGATACCGCAGTCGGTATCAACTCGGTGGAACGTTTTCTCGGTGATGAAGCGCTGAAACGCGGCTGGCAGTTCAAGGCGCCTGCGGTCGAATCCGGCAAACATGTCCTTGTGGTCGGCGCCGGACCTTCGGGCATGTCAGCGGCTTATCACCTGCGCCGGATGGGGCATCAGGTCACCGTCAAGGAAGCGGGGCCGCTGCTCGGCGGGATGATGCGTTTCGGCATCCCCAAATATCGCTTGCCACGTGAAGTGCTTGAGGCCGAAATGCAGCGGGTGGTTGGTATGGGTGTGAATGTCGAGTTGAACACCCGCGTCACCGATATCTCAAAGTCCATGCAGTCAGGCCATTTTGACGCGGCATTTCTCGCAGTGGGTGCGCATATCGCTAAAAGAGCATTCATTCCGGCCAAGGATTCTTCGCGCATCCTTGATGCAGTGTCGGTATTGCGTTCGATGGAAGGTGCAGGTCAGCCGATGCTCGGCCGGCGGGTTGTGGTGTACGGCGGCGGCAATACAGCCATCGATGTGGCCCGGACTGCCAAGCGTCTCGGTGCCACCGAAGCGATCATTGTGTACCGTCGCACACGCGAACGCATGCCGGCGCATGATTTTGAGGTGGAGGAGGCCCTGGAAGAAGGCGTGATGGTCAAATGGCTGTCAACCATCCGTCAGGCCGGTGAAGGTGCCTTGACCATTGAAAAAATGACGCTGGATGAAAAAGGAAACCCGCAGCCCACCGGAGAACTGGAAACCCTGGAGGCGGACTCGCTGATTCTGGCGCTGGGTCAGGATGTCGATTTGTCGTTGCTCGAGGGTGTTGCCGGTCTCGAGATCAAGGACGGCGTTGTGCAGGTTGATCCGGCAACGATGATGACCGGCCATGAAGGGCTGTTCGCCGGCGGCGACATGGTCCCCGCGGAACGCAACGTAACGGTGGCAGTGGGGCATGGCAAAAAAGCGGCGCTGCATATTGATGCCTGGCTGCGCGGAACCCGTTTGCAGCAGACGGCCAAACACGCGACGGCATCGTTTGAACGGTTGAATCCCTGGTATTACAGCGATGCACCGAAAACAGTGCGTCCCCAACTGGAGATGGCCCGTCGGACCAGCAGTTTCGATGAAGTGCAGGGCGGACTGACCGAAGACAACGCCCTGTTCGAAGCCCGCCGCTGTCTCAGTTGCGGCAATTGTTTCGAATGCGACAACTGCTATGGCGTTTGTCCGGATAACGCGGTGATCAAGCTGGGTGCCGGAAAACGGTTCCAGTTCAACTACGATTACTGCAAGGGCTGCGGCGTGTGTGCGGCCGAATGTCCCTGCGGTGCGATTGAAATGGTCCCGGAAACCGTTTGACGGCTCCCGGGAAATATTGTGTCAATCGTGAGGGCAGGCAGCATCGTCAGCAGCAACAAGAGCGTGAAACGGAGTGGTTAATTCATGTCTTGGATGCCAAGTGAGGTGTTGTAAATCGCTTTCGCTCATACTTGAAAATGCAATTTTTGGTGCCGCCGGTTTAAGCCGGTTTATTCGACAGGAATTCCAGCCGTTTGTACCACTTTTTTCCAGCGCTGGATTTCCGTGTGGATCTGGGTGCCGAATTCTTCCGGCGTGCTGCCCACGACCTCTAGACCTTCCCGCAGTAAACGCTCCTTGTTGGTGTCCTGGAGAAGGGCCGCATTGATGTCGCGGTTCAATTGCTTGAGCAGTGTTACCGGCAGGCCGCGCGGCGCAAGGGCGCCGTGCCAGCTGGCAGCCTCATAACCGGGTAACCCTTGGTCGGCAATTGGAAGATATTCCGGTGCGCTGGCCGAGCGGCGGGTCGAGGTCAGCCCCAATGCTCGAAGTTTCCCGGCTTTGACGTGATTCAGCACCGAGGGCACGGTCGCAATGGTGATCGGCACCCGTCCGGACAGGATTTCCGTGACCGCCGGCCCGGTGCCTTTGGTCGGTACATGCAGAAGATCGATGCCGGCGAGAGACTTCAACAGTTCGCCCGCGAGGTGCGTTGAGGAGCCGATACCACCGGATACATAGGGGATGGCCCCCGGTTTTGCCTTGGCCATCGCGATGAGTTCCTTCAGCGAGGTCGCGGCAAACGAAGGGTGTACCACCAGCAGATGCGGCGCCAGCGTGGTCAACGTGATCGGCACGAACTCTTTTTCGGTGTCATAGGGCAGTTTGCGGTACACGGCTGGATTGATTGCGTGTGACGACGAGACAAAGAGCAATGTGTAGCCGTTGGGGGCTGCCTTGGCCGCCAGCGCGGTGCCGATGGTGCCGCCGGCGCCGATGCGGTTGTCGATGATGACCTGCTGGCCCCAGGTATCGGTCAGCGTTTTGCCGACGATGCGCGACATCAGATCAAGGCCGCCACCCGGAGGGAAAGTCACGATGAAACGTACCGGTCGGTTGGGAAAGCTGTCTGCTGCGAGCAGCGGGGTGCTGCAGACCGCGGTGGCTATGGCAATACTGGTAATGGCATGGCGAAGAACTTTGCTGCTGCGGCAGCTTTGGCTGTTCATATTATGTGACTCCCCCTGAATTGTTGATTGATGGTATCGCCACTCTGTGGGCATGCCAAGCAAGAAGGATGTCCGTGAAATGCGTTAAATACGGGTCCTGCGGCATCGATAACGATAAAATGACGACTTATTGTTGTTGCTACCGGACGCATTTGGAGAATTATGATGACCGCAAAAACCAGTGATGTGAAAACAGTGGATATTCGCGATGGCGTGGCCGTTGTCACGTTCAATCGGCCGCAGGTGATGAATGCACTCAATATCCAGCTGCGCGAAGAAATCATGCAGCTCGCCCATGAGCTGGATGCCGATCCCGATGTCAGTGCGATCATTTTTACCGGTGCCGGCGAAAAGGCATTTTGTGCCGGCGCCGATCTGAAGGAACGCGGCCAGCGAAGCACGGAGGCGATGTATAACGAAAGGCGCTTTTTCCGCAATAAATGGGTCAATGCAATTGCCAATATCAACAAGCCGACCATTGCCGCGATCAACGGTTACTGTCTTGGCGGCGGTCTCGAAGTGGCTCTGCAATGCGATCTGCGGATTGCCTCGGACAACGCGAAATTCGGCCTTCCGGAAGTAACGCTGGGCTTTCTGCCGGGCGCTGGCGGCACGCAGAGGCTGCCGCGGGCGATTGGTCTGCAAAAGGCCAAGGAAATGATCCTGACCGGTAAACACATCGATGCTGCGGAAGCGGAACGCCTGGGCATCGTGTTGCGTGTGTTGTCACGTGCCGAATTGCTGCCGGCTGCTTTGGAACTGGCACGGGCCATCGCGAAAAACCCGCGTATTGGCGTCATTCAGGCAAAGATTGCGATGAATGCTTCCCAGGAAACCATGCTGTCCGGCGGCATACAGGCCGAGAACGAGGCCTGGTTGCCCTGCCTGCTGTCGGATACCTGGAAAGCCAAGCTCGAGCGGTTTAAAGACTGAATGTTATGAAACTGGCTTTGTTGGTCCGGGCAACGATTCCAGTATTGCTGGTAGTGCTGGGCTTGCACGGCCAATCCGGCACATCGCTGGCTGCGTCCAATGCGGGAATGTCATTCCGGGACTGTCCCGAGTGTCCGGAAATGGTGCTCTTGCCTGACGGCGAGTTTGTGATGGGAGCCGGCGCTGGCGAAGAAGATCGCGAATCCCTGTCGCCGGAATTCCGCAATCGCAGTGCCCCCCAGCGTCGCGTCAAGATCCGTAGTTTTTCCGCCGGGCGCTTCGAGGTGACACGACACCAGTTTCAGGTCTTTGCAGAAGCCACCGGACATCGCGGCGAGGGTTGCTTTGTCTGGACTGGCGGTGAATACCGGATGGATCCTGG
>JBIIZE010000158.1:0-5442 GCA_044346435.1 Burkholderiales bacterium | reverse complement strand
GATCATCATCACCCGGCGCTGCGCAGTGGCTTTCAGGCGACGTCATAGCCGGCATCGCTGATGGCGGTTTTGATGGTCTGCAGATTGACCTTGCCGGTGTCGTAAGTCACGGTGGCTTGTGCCGGAGTCAGAGTGACTTCAGTGTTGCTGATGCCGGTCAGTCCGCCGAGTACCCGTTTGACGCTGGCAACACAGCCCATGCAGGTCATGCCGCCGACAGGGATTGTTGTGGTTTCCATTGTTTATCTCCTTGATTTTAATAATAAAAATTACAGCTTGCTGTGCTGTGGGCGCCAGCGTTTCAGCAGCAGCGAATTGCTGACGACGGAGACCGAACTCATGGCCATCGCTGCGCCTGCAATCACCGGATTGAGAAGGCCTGCGGCCGCCAGCGGGATGCCCAGCACGTTATAGAAAAACGCGAAAAACAGATTTTGTTTGATCTTGCGAAAGGTTGCCCGGGATAGTCGCACGGCATCGACTGCACTCAGCAGGTCGCTGCGCATCAGCGTGACGTCTGCCGCATGTAATGCGACATCCGATCCGGCGCCGATGGCAAAACTGACCTGTGCGGCGGCCAGTGCCGGTGCATCGTTGACGCCGTCACCGATCATGCCGACATGTCGGCCTTGCTGCTGCAGGGTATTGACGATGCGGGCTTTGTCACGGGGCAGCAGGTCAGCTTCGAAACGGTGGATTCCCGCCTGTTTCGCGATGTGTTCCGCGGTGCGCCGGTTGTCGCCGGTGAGCATGATGACTTCGATGCCCAGCGACTGCAGCGCTGCCACGGCTTCAGCGGAAGTCGGGCGCAGCGGATCGGTGATCGCAATCAGTCCGAGGGCGATGCCGTCATGGGCCACTGCAATGACGGTCTTTCCCTGATCCTGCAGCCGTGCAACCGTGGAGTCGCGAAATGTGACGCCTTCTGCAGCGAGGAATTGCGGAGAGCCCAGCAGGGCGATCCTGCCGTCGAGCAGTGCCTGCACGCCTTTGCCCGGAACGGCAGTGAAATCATTGACCGGCGCGGGACTGATGCCGCGGCTTTTCGCATGTTCGAGCACCGCGCGCGCCAAGGGATGTTCGGAGCCTGCTTCCAGTGCTGCAGCGACGTTGAGGAGGGCATTTTCGCTGCTGTCGCCAATCACCTCGATATCGGTTACTGCCGGCCTGCCTTGTGTCAGGGTGCCGGTTTTGTCGACCACCAAAGTGTTGATGTGGCCGGCCAGTTCCAGGGCTTCTGCATTTTTGATCAGCACACCGGCGCGTGCGCCGATGCCGCTGCCGACCATGATTGCGGTCGGTGTGGCCAAACCCAGAGCGCAGGGGCAGGCGATCACCAGCACGGCAACGGCCGGCACCAGTGCGTCTGCAAATGAGCCGCTGTACCACCACCATGCTGCAAAAGTCAGGGCTGCAATGACAACGACGACGGGCACGAACACGCCGGCGATAACGTCGGCAAGCCGCTGGATCGGCGCTTTGGAGCCCTGTGCTTCTTCTACCAGCTTGATGATGCCGGCGAGCGCGGTATCGGCACCGATGCTGGTGGCCTTGCAGCGCAGCAGGCCCTGCGTATTCATGGTGGCGGCGTATATCGGACTGCCGGCTGTTTTTGCTACAGGAAGGCTTTCGCCGGTGAGCAGCGACTCATCAATGTTCGAACGGCCGTCAATGACCGTGCCGTCCACCGGCACCGCATCACCGGGACGTACGATAAAGGTGTCACCGATGCGCATTTGCGCAACGGGGATTTCCCGGATCGCGCCATCGCGTTCAACACGTGCGGTCTGCGGCTGCAGCCGTACCAGTTCTTCAATGGCGGCAGAGGCGCGGGCACGAGCCCGGGATTCGAGCAGCTTGCCGAGGAACACCAGTGTGATGATGCTGACTGCCGCTTCGAAATAAAGATGACCTTCGAGTCCGGCCAGCACTACCGCGGCGCTGTAGAAATACGCCATGCTGGTACCCAGTGCGATCAGAACATCCATGTTGGCGCCGCCGCCGCGCAGCGCGTGATATGCGCCGACATAGAAGCGGCGGCCGATCCAGAATTGCACGGGCGTGGCGATGATCCACTGTACCAGCGGCGGGAACCAGGGGGCGTGATGACCTCCCGTCAGCATGTAAAGCATCAGTGCCAGAAATGGCAGCGTCAGAACTGCGGAAATCGTAAACAGCTGCAGGTCGTGCTGATACACCGCCAGGCGTTCCGCTTTGCGTTCGGCGTCGCTGTTGTCCGAGGGTTCCTGCGCGTCGTAACCGGCTTTGCGGATGGCAGCGATCAGATCGCCCGGGGCGAGCGTTCCGGCCGGGTATTCGATGTGCGCTTTTTCAGTGGCGAAATTCACTGCAGCATGAACATCGGGCAGGCGGTTGAGTGTTTTTTCGATGCGTGCTGCGCAGGCGGCGCAGGTCATGCCGCTGATCGGCAGATCAATGGTCGCTGCTTTGGCGGTGTTGTTCGGTGTTGAGGATCCCATGACGACAATATACCCATATGGGGTATATGAGCGCAAGGTTTCCCGACCAGATAATACCCAATAAAAACAATTACTTATAAGGAAACAAAAAAGCGCCCGATCGGGCGCTTTTTTGACGGGCGATACATTTCAGCCTTCGGTGAGTGCGCCGTTGACCACGCGTACTTTGCTGCCGGCCTGAAAGCCCGGTTGCGATTCATAGGAAAACGTCCTCGTGCTGCCGTCTTCCATTTTGACGATCACGTCATAACGCGTCGACGATTTCACATTCTTTTCGATCTGGTGCCCCGCGTATGCGCCGCCAGCCACGCCGGCGACCGTGGCGATTTTTTTGCCGGTGCCGCCGCCGACCTGGTTGCCGAGCAGTCCGCCGACCACACCCCCGGCAACGGCGCCGAGGCCGGAACCTTCGCCCTGTTGCGCAATGGCGTTTACGCTGGAGACCACGCCGCAGTTCGTGCAGACGGGGGCCGCAGCCTTGGCCGGTACCTCCGGTGCCGCTGCGGGCTGTTGCTGGTCCCGGGTGCTGTTCGGGGTGGAAGGTTTGGATGCCGTTTTCTGCTTCGGTGCAGAAGCTGCTTCGGTTTTGGCCGCCTTGCTCTCTTCGGCTGCGGATTTCGATACAACCGTTTCCAGTGCCGATTCCTTGCCCTTGGAAAACGAGTTGGGGATCAGGCCGGTCATGACGCCGACACCGACGATGCTGAACAGGATGACTGAAACCGCAGCGAGTGCGATTAGCGGATTGATTTTTCGGGTTTCTTGCATGTTAACGCTCCTCTCTTCAAATGAAGATGGGCCATCCTAACCGCTAAGGAGCGTTAACCCTATGCATAATGTCACACGGTTACAAAGCGTTACCTGCCGATGTGAAGCATTTCACGCGCAATTCCGCAATCAGTTGCTTATCCGCGTAATTCTTCACGGTCGCTGAATTGCGACAGTGCTTCCGGATTGGCCAGTGCCTCGAGATTTTTGACGGGCAGGCCGTGAACAATGTTGCGCACGGCAAGTTCGACGATCTTGCCGCTTTTGGTGCGCGGAATATCGTTGACCTGCACTACCGCTGCTGGAACATGGCGTGGCGTGGTGTTGTCTCGGATCTGCCGCTTGATGCGGTCTACAAGTTCCGGTGTCAGTGTCAGATCATCGCGCAAACGCACAAACAGCACGACACGCACGTCATTCGGTTGCTGCGGCGGCCAATCCTGGCCGATGGCCAGGCTTTCGACCACTTCGTCCAGCCGTTCAACCTGACGGTAGATCTCAGCGGTGCCGATACGCACGCCGCCGGGGTTGAGTACCGCATCCGAACGGCCGAAGATCATCAGGCCGTCATGTTCAGTCAGTTCGACGTAATCGCCGTGGTGCCAGATGCCGGGATACCGTTCGAAATAGGCGGCGCGGTATTTGGCGCCGTCGGCATCGTTCCAGAAACCCACGGGCATCGACGGGAAGGGGGCGGTGCACACCAGTTCACCTTTTTCGCCGCGTACGGAAAGGCCTTCGTCATTCCAGACCTCAATTTTCATGGCGAGGCCGCGGCATTGCAGTTCGCCGCGCCATACCGGCAGCGTCGGGCATCCCAGCGCGAAGCAGGAAATGATGTCGGTGCCGCCGGAGATGGAGGCGAGCTGCAGATCGGATTTGATGCTGCGGTATACGTAATCAAAACTTTCGGGCACCAGCGGCGAGCCGGTGGAGAGCAGGGCACGCAGCGACGAGAGGTCATGCGTCCTGCCCGGTTCCATGCGCAGCTTCGCCAGGGCATCGATGTATTTGGCAGAGGTGCCGAATACCGTCATTTTTTCTTCGGCGGCGTAATCCCACAGCACGCTGCCCTTGGACACAAAAGGCGAGCCGTCATACAGCATCAGTGTGGCGCCGGCGGCCAGTCCCGACACCAGCCAGTTCCACATCATCCAGCCGCAGGTGGTGAAATAAAACACCCGGTCACCGGGCTTGATGTCGGTGTGCAGCACATGTTCCTTCAGGTGCTGCAGCAGCGTGCCGCCGGCGCCGTGAACAATACATTTCGGCACACCGGTGGTGCCGGATGAATACATGATGAACAGCGGATGATCGAATGGCAGTTGCGCGAATTCGAGCGGGCGCGCTTTAAACGGCGCCATGAAGTCATGCACGCTGACGGCATTCGGCAGTCCCGACAAATCGGGGTTGCCGCAGGTGTAGGGGACAACAACCAGTTTTTCGACGCTCGGCAACTGCGCCATGATGTCGCGCAGCCGCGGCAGGTTGTCGATGGTGTTGCGGTTATAGAAGTAGCCGTCGGCGGCAAACAGAATGCGCGGCGCGATCTGGCCGAAGCGGTCAACTACTCCCTGTGCGCCGAAATCGGGTGAGCACGACGACCAAACGGCGCCGAGGCTGGATGCCGCCAGCATGGCGATGACTGTGCCGGGCAGATTGGGCATGTAACCGGCGATACGATCACCCGGTTTGATACCGGCGGCGCGTAGCGCCTGTGCCAGGCGCGATACTTCATGGCGCAATTCACTGAAGCTGATCCGGCTTTTGATCCGGTTTTCGCCGCGGAACACGATTGCGGTTTCATCGCCATCGCGTCGAAGCAGGTTCTCGGCGTAATTCAGACGGGCATCAGGGAGCCAGCGTGCGCCGGGCATTTGCTGTGGGTTTTCCAGAACACGCGTTCCGCGCCGGCTGCTGATGACGCCGCAAAAATCCCATACCGCCTGCCAGAAGGCTTCCGGCTGCTGAATCGACCATTCGTATAGGCCGGTGTAATGGTCCAGCGCAGGACCGCCGTTTTGCGCGATGTGGCGCATGAACGCGGTCAGATTGGCGGATTCAATCTGATGCGGACTCGGTTGCCAGAGTGGGTGATCGGTTTTCATTTTTTCTCCACCGTTCGCCCTGAGCTTGTCGAAGGGCGGGGCTCGGAACCCTCGGTTTTGCTCCTAGCCAGGCGCGCTACTTCATC
>JBIIZE010000157.1:0-5443 GCA_044346435.1 Burkholderiales bacterium | reverse complement strand
CATGTCAAAAGCGGCAAGGTGCGCAGCCTCGCCATCACCAGTCCCAAGCGCGTCGCCGCATTGCCAGAGTTACCGACATTGGCGGAGACCTATCCCGGTTTTGAGTCGAGCTCGTGGTTCGGGCTGATGGTGCCGGCAAAAACACCCAAGCCCGTCCTCGAACGCATCCTCAAGGAGGCGCGCGCCGCTCTGCAATCCCCTGATATCAGCCAGGCGCTGCTCAGCCAGGGCGCGACGCCTGGTGGCGAATCACCCGCGGAGTTCGGTGCCTATTACCAGGCTGAAATGAAAAAATGGGCCGGTGTGATCAAGGCCGCAGGGATCAAGCTGGATCAATGACAGGGCTTCATCACGAAATGTTATGCCGATACAAATATTCGTATCAGTCAGTAATGGCTGATTTCAAGGCAACAAACGTTCTCGTCAGTGCTTCTCCCGCTGTTTCCAGAGCGCCGTCATTGAGTATCGTCGTTACGTGATGTCCTGAAGGAATCGTCAGCGTCGTGGCGCGCCGGAGGCGTTCGCTGATTTGTCCGGCGTTTTCACGCGCCCTTTGATGCAGCCGGTTGCTGATGGTTTCGACCGGCGCCGTGATGCAGATGACGAGTGCGTCCGGATAGCGTTCCAGCGCGACCGGCAGATATTCCCGCGAGCCGTTGACGACCACATCAAAGCCGAGGCGCATCCAGTTGCACATTTCCTGGCCGATGCCGTAGCTCAGGCCGTTGGCTTCCCAGTTCAGCGCGAAATAGCCCTGTGTTTGCAGGCGTTCAAAATCAGATGTCGAGACGGGGATATGCTGCTCACCGCCGGTGGCGGGTTCGCGCGTGATGAATCGCCGCGCGAAGATGATGCCGGCATTGACGGCCAGGCGGGTGCGGGCGTATTCGAGAACGCTGTCTTTGCCGGCGCCGGATGGACCCACCACATAAATGAGTCGTCCGCTCATGAGGCCATCGCTGCGCGGTGAATCAGCATGAAACGTTCCTCAGCCTTGTTCTGCCGGAACACGCAGATTGCATCGAAAGGCACGGCAACGTCATACAGCGGTGCAAAAATGTCCCGCGTCGCTTGCAGGGCATCCGTCGTCAACTGCTGCGGGTATACCGTTAACGATCCGGTCAGTGAAAGGTGGAACTGGTAACGCTGCAGAACATGCGGGTACCCCCATTTCGACAACAGTTCCAGCGACAGCGCATCCAGCGGTTCACGTAGCCGGCGCGCGATCTCGGCGTCGCTGGGTGGCGCGCGGAAACGGTCGAACTGCATGGTGCATTCGTCGGCGATCCGGTTGATCCGCACATCCGCCGATGAAGGCACGAGCGCAATAAAATGTTTCAGATGTTCGACCTTGAGTCCGGGCAGCAGGAAGGCGTTCCGGTGTGCGGCGTAAACCCCGACAGCCTCCAGCAATTCCTGCTCCGAGCACTGGGGAGCCAGCCTGAACGGAGCCTTCAGGGTGGCATGACCACCGTAATGCCGCGGATGTTCTGTAATCGCACGCTGATCGGCCGCGCGGATCGTCGCGACATTGAGTGGTTGCACATCCTTGCCGGTGCAGGCGTCATAACCGAGCCAGCGTGACAGCAGCGACCACCACGGATTGTCCTGCGGCGGTGCGAAATAGAGCGCATAACGTCTGGTGGGTTCAGTCATGGGGCTCTCCGTGGGCAACGGTCAACTGCAACCGGTCGCCCGGAAAATGGGTCCTGCCAAATTCGATGGGGCGGCCATCCGGTGCGACGTTGACATATTCAACACACAGCACCGGTCGTGTTTCAGCCTGGCCCAGCAGCATGGCGGTGCGGGCGTCCGGCAGCCGTGCAGTAATCACACTGTGCAGGCGTTCATAGTCAACAATACCGAACTCGGTCAGCGCCCGGGTGATGGAGCCGGTGCGTTCCACGGCCACGCCGATGCCGGGCATGTCGGGCGGAAAGAAATGCTCTCCAACACTCAATACGCGATCCCCGGCTTCTCCGGTCGCAACAATCAGCGTGACCCGGTCCGATGAACGAAGTTTGAACGCCTCGGCAATTTTCGGACCTGCGGCGGTCTCGCTGATCCCGATCACGCGATGTTTGGCTGGTAACCCGGCAGCGGCCAGGTTTTTGGTGAAGCGGGTGCGTTTGCCCAGCGCGTAGTCGATGGCGCTCTCGATCACATAAGTGCCGCGTCCATGCTCGATGCGGACGATGCCCCTGCGCGCAAGGTGCGACATCGCCTGACGTACGGTGTGACGGTTGACGGCAAAACGAAGCGCCAGTGCGTTTTCCGAAGGCAGTTTCTCTCCGGGTTTGTAAAGCCCCGCGGCTATTTCTCCTGCGATGACCTGTTCGATGGCGGCCCAGACCGATCCCGGCAACTCGGCGATGCGGTCGATCGCTGCATGTTCATTTTTATGTAACGAAGACTTCATGAATCGTTCACTTTCGGCTTTTAACATCGCTCGTGTTGTGTAGATGTCTATACGAGCGAACGGTAACCAATACATGTTTCATTCTGTTGACAATGCCCGGTTCAGTGATCGCCAGAGCTGGATCAAGCTGCTCGCAAGGGCGCCCGAGGTGATGCTCGAATCCGCGCTGGCTCTTGTGCCCGTGCAATCGCATATCTGGCTGCGCCGTCCTGAGACCGGATTGTTCATGGTGCAGGGGCGCGTTGGCGGCACCGGCAACCGTTTCAATATGGGTGAGATGACGGTGACGCGCTGCGCTTTACGCCTGTCCTGCGGCACTGCAGGAGTGGCCTATATACAAGGGCGTTCCCATCGTCGCGCTGAAATGGCGGCGCTTGCCGATGCGCTGCTTCAGACCGATCAATACCGGCCGCTGATCGAGACCACGTTGCTGGAGCCGGTCAAGGGGTATCTCGACGAAAAGACGCAGACCCGTTCGCGCAAGGCGCAATCCACGCGTGTCGATTTTTTTACGGTCGCTCGCGAAGCAGGCGACCCCGATACCGGGGCGGAGGACGCATGATGACCCCTTCACTGGTGGATCTGTCGAGCATCGGCCGCGGATTTGAAGATCTCGCGCTCGACAGCCAGGCCGTATTCCGGCAAGTGCTGTCCGCGATCTCGAAGCCCGGCGAGATTCATGTATCGAATACCGGTATCGAAAGTCCCGAAGGACTGCATCCGGCGGCAGCGGCGGTTCTGCTCGCGCTGCTGGATCAGGACACCCGCCTGTGGCTGTCCCCGGCGTTTGGCGCGGGCGTTGCCGGCGCCTACCTGCGTTTTCACACCGGCTGCATTCTGACCGACAACCCGCTGGCCGCTGATTTTGTACTGGCCCGGCCCGATGAGTTGCCGAAACTGAGTGAACTGAGTCTCGGCAGCGAAGAATATCCCGAACGCTCTGCCACCGTGGTCGTGCAGGTTGATGACCTGTCGAACGATGGCGGCTGGCACCTCAGCGGTCCGGGCATCGACGGCCACGCCGTTCTCCAGGTCGCTGGTCTGGAAGCTTCGTTTCTTCCGGACTGGCGCGAATCGCAACTGCAATTTCCCCGCGGTATCGATCTGATTTTCACCAGTGCGGACCGGCTCGCGGCCATGCCGCGCACCACAAGAGCGGAGGCCTGATCCATGTATGTCGCAGTCAAAGGCGGAGAACGCGCGATTCTGGGTTCATACACACTGCTCAATGAGCAGCGTCGCGGTGACCCGGCGATTCCCGAGTTGTCACTGGAGCAGATCAAACAGCAGCTCCGGCTCGCGGTGGATCGTGTCATGACCGAAGGTTCGGTTTATGACCCTGACCTTGCGGCACTGGCGCTCAAGCAGGCGGCCGGTGATGCCGTGGAAGCCATATTCCTTCTGCGTGCCTACCGCACGACCCTGCCGCGTTTTGGTTATACCTGCGCCATTGATACCGCCAGCATGATGCTGTGGCGTCGTATCTCCGCCACCTTCAAGGATCTGCCGGGTGGCCAGCTTCTCGGTCCCACTTACGATTACACCCAGCGCCTTCTTGATTTTTCACTGGCGGCCTCGGGCGAACCCCAACGCCCGTCTCCGGGTGCCGGCGGTGTCGCTGTGACACCGGAAAACGTGCCGCGGGTCGTTGATTTGCTTGACGACGAAGGCCTGATAGAAAAAACACTGTGTGACGAGAGCGACCCGGATCCGGTGGATCTCACGCGCCAGCCGCTGGACTTCCCCGCTTCCCGTGAAACCCGTCTGCAGAATCTTGCGCGCGGCGACGAAGGTTTTCTGCTGGCGATGGGTTATTCGACGCAACGTGGTTACGCCCACTCACATCCTTTTGCCGGCGAGATCCGTTTTGGTGAAGTGGAAGTGCTGATTGAACCCGAAGAACTCGGTTTTCCGATCTCCATCGCCGACCTCAGCGTCACCGAATGCCAGATGGTCAACCAGTTTGGCGGGAGTAAAACCGAACCGCCGCGCTTCACCTCGGGTTACGGCCTCACTTTCGGGCATAGCGAACGCAAAGCGATGGCGATGGCGCTGGTCGATCGTTCGTTGCGTGCTGAAGAACTGGGTGAGCGGGTGGCTTCACCTGCACAGATGCCGGAATTCGTACTTTCGCACAGCGACAACCTCGAAGCTTCGGGTTTTGTGCAGCACCTCAAACTGCCGCATTACGTCGACTTCCAGTCTGAACTGGAACTGGTGCGCAAGATGCGGGCGCAACGTGAAGAGGAGGTCGCCGCTTGAACCCGCTCGACCTGAAAAATGCGGCACCGGCCGATGCTCCCGGCCGTGATGCCGGTTACAACTTCGCTTACCTCGATGAACGCACCAAGCGGATGATCCGCCGCGCCATTCTCAAGGCCGTCGCGATACCCGGCTATCAGGTGGCTTTTGGCTCCCGCGAAATGCCGCTGCCTTACGGCTGGGGCACCGGCGGCATCCAGGTCACCGCCGCGGTCATCGGTCCGCAGGACGTGCTGAAGGTCATCGACCAGGGTGCCGATGACACGGTGAATGCCGTCAATATCCGGCGCTTTTTCCAGCGCACGACGGGCGTGGCGACCACCGACCGCACCCGCGAGGCCACGCTGATCCAGACACGTCACCGGATTCCGGAGACGCCGCTGACCCGGGACCAGATCATTGTTTACCAGGTGCCGCAGCCTGAACCGCTGCAGCGGCTGGAGCCCCGCGCCTATGAGACCCGGCGCATGCACGGGCTGGCCGAATACGGGCTGATGCACGTGAAGCTTTACGAAGACATCGCCCGCTTCGGTCACGTCGCCACCACCTACGACTACCCGGTGATGGTCAATGACCGCTTCCTGATGGCGCCGTCGCCGATTCCCAAATTAGACAACCCCAAGATGCACATGAATCCCGCATTGCAGCTGTTCGGCGCCGGGCGCGAGAAAAAAATCTACGCCATTCCGCCTTTCACCAAGGTCGAAAGCCTCGCATTTGAAGACCATCCCTTTGAAGTGCAGAAGTGGGCCGCACCCTGCG
>JBIIZE010000155.1:0-5449 GCA_044346435.1 Burkholderiales bacterium | reverse complement strand
GAAAATGGGCCCTGCGGCGGAATGGATTGCGCGCGGCGTCGGCGGGTTTGCGGCGCTGGTCTTTGTGGTGCTGCTGGTGCTGTTCTCGCGACGCGGGCAGCTGTATCCCGAGGCGCTGACGGCTGATCTGCTGCATCCGGTGCGCCATGCCTTCATCGCGACAATCACCGTGGCGCTGATCCTGCTGGCGACGCTGGGCCATGCGCTGTTCGGCGTATCGGTGGCTTGGGAATCGCTGTGGCTGATAGCCTGCCTGCTGCAGTTGGCGGTGACGGTGTGGGTGCTGTCACGCTGGTGGCTCGGCAACAATATCGGGGGTTTTCAGTGGCCGGGCATCACGCCGGTACTGATCATTCCGGTGGTGGGCAATGTGCTGGCGCCGCTGGCCGGCGTGCCGCTGGGCCAGCATGAGTGGTCGGCGGTGCAGTTCGGCGTCGGCGCCTTTTTGTGGCCCATTGTGCTGACGCTGATCTTCGCGCGCATCGGCGTGCACGGCCTGTGGCCGGATCGCCTGCTGCCCACGGGTTTCATCACGGTGGCGCCGCCCGCAGTGATCGGGCTCGCGCTGCTGCGCTTTGAAGCGGTGCCGGCGTGGGCGCAGGGCTGCTGGGGCATCGCGCTGTTTTTCCTGCTGTGGGCGGCGCAGGTGTTGCGGCCGATGCTGGCGCAACCGTTCTCGATGGCGTGGTGGGCGCTGAGTTTCCCGCTGGCGGCCTTTGCCGCGCTGACGCTCAAACTCGCGCCGACAGGCCAGCCGTTTGCCTTGCTGGCGATGCCGGTGCTGGCGCTGGCAACTCTGGTGATCGGCGCACTGTGCCTGTGGACGGTGCGCGGGCTGCAGCGGGGGACGCTGCTGGTGGCGGAGCCTTAAGCCGGGCTGAACCCGCCGGCGACGCCGTTTTACGGTTTATTAACGCCGGCTTTGTCCGACATCAATGTCGGGGCCTCCCGGCCTGGTCATGCTGGAGTCATGAGATTTCTCCAAGCACGACCCTGTTTCAAAGCACTGCTCACCGGCATCCTTTGGGCTTGTCTCTCCGCCGCAAACGCCGCGGCGCCCATTGAACTGTCGCAGGAAGAGATGCGCTGGCTGGCAGAAAACCACACGGTGCGGATCCGCGTGGGCCATTACCCGCCCTACAATTTCAACAAGCCCGTACCTGCAGGCATGGCGATTGATTACGTCAGCACCGCCGCCGCGCGCGCCGGTGTGCGCATTGAAATGGTGACGGGCAGCGAGGACTGGGCCACGGGATACAAAGACGTCACCGGGCCACGCGAGCATTACGACGCGATGCTGCTGGCCTTCCGCACGCCGGAGCGGGAACAGCATTTCGCATTTACCCGGGAATTCCTGTCCGCGCCGTGGGTCATTTACGCTCGCAACGACAGCCCTTATTTCAGCGGCGTCGAGGCGCTGAAGGGCAAGGTGGTCGCGCTGGAGGCGGGCTTCGTGATCGTCGACAAGCTGCGGCAGGATTATCCCGAGGTGCAGGTGCGCGAGGTCAAGTCCTCGCTCGAGGCCCTGCTCGCCGTGGCCACCGGGCAGGCCGACGCCTATATCGGCAATCTGGCGGTATCCAATTACTTCATCCGGGCGAACCAGTTGCACAATCTGGTGGTCGCCGCGCCAACCCCCTTCGGCGCGCACAGCCAGGGCATGGCGGTACGCAAGGACTGGCAGGTGGTCGCTGGGCTGATCGACAAGGGCCTCGCCACGATGACCGTGGAGGAACGCATCCGCATTGATGAAAAATGGGGCGTCATCGAATTCAAGACGCAGGTGGATTACACGCTGGTCTGGCAGATCCTCGCTGCAGCCACGTTCATCCTGCTGGCATTTTTATACTGGAACCGGAAACTGGCTGGAGAAGTCAGCCGGAGAAAACGCGCCGAAGAGTCTGTGCGTGAAAGCGCCGCCCGGCTCGCAAAGGAGCGTGACCAGCTCGAGCAGCGCGTCACCGAACGCACCAGCGAACTGACCGAGGCGCTCAATTTCAATGAATCCGTCCTTCTCAACTCACCATTGCCGATGGCGGTGTACGATGAAAACGGCCAGTGCGTGATGGTCAATGACGCCTTTGCCGCCCTGGTCGGGGCCAGCCGTGAGCAGCTGCTCGCGCAGAACTTCAATCGGCTGGAGTCATGGAAAAAAACCACCCTGCTCGGCGATGCCCTGGCGGCGCTGAAGTTTCACACCCCGGAGCAGCGCGAATGTCATCTGCTCACCAGCTTCGGCAAGGCGATCTGGATTGAATACCGGATCCTGCCGCAGTTTCTGAACGGGCAGCGCCACCTGCTGATCCAGTTGTTTGACCTCACCGAGCGCAAACGCGTGGAAAATGAGCTGCGCGATGCCGCCACCCATGACTTCCTGACAGGCCTGCCGAACCGGCGGCTGTTGCTCGACCGGCTGGAGCGTGCGCTGCGGGTCGGCCGGCGGCAGAACACTTATCTTGCCCTGCTGTTTCTCGATCTCGACAAATTCAAACTGCTCAATGACACCCATGGCCACGATGCCGGCGACAAGATGCTCAAGGCTGTCGCCGACCGGCTGCAGGGCGAACTGCGTGACAGCGACACCGTCGCGCGCATCGGCGGAGACGAATTCGTCGTGCTGCTTGAAGGACTGGGCCCGACTCGGGAAAGCGCCGTCAGACATTCCGAACAGATCGCCGAGAAGCTGCGCGCCGCCAATGCTGTTGAATATGACCTCGACGGCATCCGCTACCACGGCGGGATCAGCATCGGCATCCGGATTTATGACGGCAAGGACGCCACGTCCGATGAAATCCTCAAGGAGGCGGATGTGGCGATGTATCAGAACAAGCGGTCACACTAGTTCCGGTGCGGGCCAGGCGCCCTTACAAGGTCGCCGCAACCTCGGTCACCAGCGACCGGAACCAGCGGTGCAGCGGGCTTTTGTGCGTGCGGTCATGCCAGTACAGGCGGATCGCGTGGCCCGGCACCTTCACCGGACAGTCGTATTTACGGAGCGGCAACTGCTTCATCAGCAAATCGGCCAACCGCTCCGGCACCGTCGCGATCAGGTTTGACTGCGACACGATATGCGGCACGGCGATGTAGTCATGCGACACCATTGCAATGCGCAGGCGGCGGCCGTGCGTGGCTACGGCGCGGTCGATGTTTTCCACGGAACGCATGTGGCTGCGGGTTACGGTGCGCGCGTGCTGCAGATCGCAATAACGCTCGAGGTTGAGGCCTCCACCCAGTTCGGGATGGTTCGCGCGTGCGATGCAGACAAACTTGTCCTGGAACAGATTCACATACCGCAATTTTTCCGAGGGCTGTTCGTCCCAGCCGATCCTGAAATCAATCTCGCCCCGCTCCAGACGCTGGTTGGCCAGTTCGCGATTGGGAATCCGTGACTCCAGCTGGATTTTCGGCGCCACACGCTCCATGCGCCGCACCAGTTTTGGCGTGAACACAAACTCGACATATCCGGTGGTGGTCAGCGTCAGCTTGGCGCGGGTGACGCGCGGATCAAAGTCCTGCGCCGGCGTCATGATCACTTCGATGTCGCGCAGCGCGTTGCGCACCGGCTCGATCAGGTCCAGCGCCTTCGGTGTCGGCGTCACGCCGTTTCGGGTGCGCAGAAACAGTTCATCGGAAAAGGTCTTGCGCAGCCGCGCCAGCGCATTGCTCATCGCGGGCTGCGTGATGTTGAGCATCTGCGCCGCCTTGGAAACGCTGCGGCAGGCCGCCAGCGCGTCAAAACACACCAGCAGGTAGAGATCCTGTTTCTTGATATTCATTCAGGAAATGATACATATAATTTATTCGACATAGACATTAAATGAAGTGGCGGATAGCATTATTTGCAATCACATGACCCCGCTGTCCAAGGGGGCAACCGCAGGGATCGTCAGACCCGGGCACGACCCAACCGGAGAGGAGAACAGCATGAATCCGTTATTGTCCTTATGGTCTTTTGCCTCCATCACCAGCCTTTTGCTGGCATTCACCCCGACAGCCTTCGCACAACCCGTCTATCCGTCAGGCCCGATCCGCCTCGTGGTGTCATCGGCCGCCGGCGGCACCGGCGACACCCTGGCGCGCCTGATCTCCAAACAGGTTGCCGCTGATTTTTCCACCAACATCATCATCGACAACCGTCCGGGCGCGAGCGGCATCATCGCCACCGATACCGTCGCCAAGGCGGCGCCGACGGGTTACACCTTGCTGCAGACCTCATCCAGCCTGATCACCGCGGCGGCGATGGGCCGCAAGCTGCCCTATGACGTGATGAAGGATCTCGCGCCGATCATCAACATCGGCACCGCCGAGGGTTACCTCGTGCTGGTCAACGCCGGCATCCCGGCCAAGACGATCCCGGAATTGATTGCCCTGGCCAAGTCCCGGCGCCTGCTCTACGGCTCGCCCGGCAACGGCAACGGCATTCACTTCATGACCGAGTCGATGAATCTGAAAGCCGGCATCCAGATGACGCATGTGCCGTACAAGGGGCTGGCCCCGGCGATTACTTCCATCCTCAGCGGTGAAATCCAGGTGCTGCTCGCGCCGCCGCTGGCCACGACGGTACACATCAACTCCGGCAAGCTGCGCGCCCTGGCTTCGGTCAGCAAAAATCGTGTCGGCAGCCTGCCCGATCTGCCGACGATGCAGGAACTGGGTTTCAAAGGATTCACGCTGCTCGGCGGCTGGCAGGGTGTCTTCGCGCCGGGCAACACGCCGCCGGCGATCGTGAAGAAATTACATACCGCCATGGCCAAGGCGATCAATCAGGACGAAGTCCGCAGCTTCATGCAAAAAGGCGGCTATGTCCCGGACGGCGGCAGCCCGGCCGATTTCCGCGCGCTGCTGCAATCGGATTTCAACAGTTTCCGCGAGCTGTCGAAAATCGCCAACATTCGCGAAGAGTGACTCTTGGCGGTTTCTTCACCCGGCATTTAACGATTCATTAACAGGAGTATTGAGTATGTTCACCGTCGATTCGCAAGTTCATCTGTGGCTGGATGAGTCCCCTGACCGCCCCTGGGTCAAGGGTGCGCGCGAGCGCCTGATCAAGAACGGCCATCGCACCGAAGCCTTTACCTACGAGGAATGCCTCGAACACATGGACAAGGCCGGGGTCGACCGGGTGATGATCGTTCCCGGCTCCTGGGAAGGTGATCGCATCGACTACGCGCTCAAGGCCTGCGAAGCGCATCCGGACCGTTTTGCGGTGATGGCGCGTATTCCGCAAAACAAGCCCGAGGAAGCGAAAGCCATGCTCAAGGACTGGCAGTCGATCCCTTATGTCAAAGGCACGCGCATCACCTTCCACCGCCCGATCGACCGAAACTGGATGATTGACGGCACAATGGACTGGTACTGGCCCTTCGCCGAGAAATACAACATCAAGACCATGATCCACGCGCCGATCTGGAAACGCGAAACCGGCGAGGTCGCCGAGCGGCATCCCGGC
>JBIIZE010000154.1:0-5454 GCA_044346435.1 Burkholderiales bacterium | reverse complement strand
TTTCAAACTGCGCGGCCAGTTGCGTAATGCCGCGTTTGACCGGCCCTGCACCCAACACTTTTAATGAGGCCATTTTTATTTCATTTCCTGGAACAGTTGTTGAATAACAGTGACTGAGTGATCAGGTAATTACGTGAAAAATCCCGACAATCACCTGGTTACCTAATCACCTGATCTCTTAATCAAAACTCAATCAGCGCGTGCGCCGGAATCCTTGATGACCTTCGCCCACTTCGGGATTTCGGCCTTGATGTGCGCCGCGAATTTCTCGGCGCTGCCGCCCTCGATGATCGCACCCTGGCTGACAAGAAACTTCGCCACCTGCGGGTCCTTGAGCACGGCATTGACCTCGACATTGAGCTTCTGCTGCACCGCCCGCGGCGTGCCGTTGACGGCGACCATGCCATGCCAGGTCGAAGCCTCGAACCCCGGCACGCCGGACTCGGCAATGGTCGGGAGGTTCGGCATCGTATCCATGCGTTTCAGTGTGGTCACGCCCAGCGGCCGCAACCGGTTAGCGTCGATATAGGCCTTCACTGAAAGGGCTGTGGCGAAAATCATCTGGCTGCGGCCGGCCAGCACATCGGTAATCGCCGGACCGGCGCCCTTGAACGGGATATGCACCATGTCGGTCCTGGTCATGCTCTTGAACAGTTCTCCGGCCAGATGCGCCGCCGCACCGCTGCCGGAAGATGCGTAATTGAGCTTGCCGGGCTGTGACTTCAGGTAATCAACCAGTTCCTTTACCGTCTGCGCCGGAATCGACGGATGCACGACGAGGATGTTGGGCTGCGAAGCCACCCAGGTCACCGGCACCAGATCCTTCGCCGGGTCATAGGTCATTTTTTTGTAGAGCGACGCGTTGGCGGCAAGAATACTGTTGTTGGCAATCATCAGCGTGTAGCCGTCAGCCGGGCTGGTGGCGACGATCTCACCGGCAACATTGCCGCCCGCGCCGGGCCGGTTGTCGAACACAAATGGCTGCCCCATGCGCTCAGCCAGTTTGCCGCCGATGAGCCGCGACAGGATGTCACTGGGGCCGCCGGGCGAGAACGCAATCACCATACGTACGGTTTTGGTCGGGTAATCAGCGCCTTGCGCAGCGGATGCAGCCGCCAGCAGGGACGCCGCCATTACGGCGAACGTCGAGGGTTTCATTGCGGACTCCTCCTGTTGCGGTCACGTCTGATGCGTGGCCGGGCCGCCAGCTTAACAACAGCACCCGGTGCTGACAATGCAATATCCGGTGGTTTGGGCGATGGAGAATGCGATGTTATTCTACGGCCCCTGTAGCTTTATTCCGGCGCGCCGCGCCGCCGTATCAACCGCTGTCCGCAGCGCTTTCTTTGAGGAATGCATCCATGAGCAAAACCCCGCGCATCAAGGGCGTGTTGTCCCCCGTCGTCACCCCCTTCGACAAGGACCTGAATCCGGACACCGCGCGCTTCATCACCCATTGCAAATGGCTGATCTCGCAGGGCTGCGGCCTCGCCGCCTTCGGCACCAACAGCGAAGCCAACTCGCTGTCGGTCAATGAACGCATGGCGCTGCTGGATGCCATCCTCGCCGCCGGCATCGACCCCGCGCGCATGATGCCGGGTACCGGCTGCTGCTCGATTTCCGATTCGGTGCGACTGACCGAACATGCCGTCAAGGCCGGCTGCGCCGGCGCGCTGATGCTGCCGCCGTTTTATTACAAGGGTGTCACCGATGAAGGCCTGTATCGCAACTACTCCGAAATCATCGAACGCGTCGGCGACAACCGCCTGCGCATTTACCTTTATCACATCCCGCCCGTCGCCGTGGTCGGCATCACGCCGAACCTCGTCGAGCGCCTGCTGAAAAAATATCCGACCGCCATCGCCGGCATGAAAGACAGCTCGGGCGACTGGAAAAACACCAAGACTTTCCTCGACGCTTTTGCGAAAAGCGGCTTCGATGTCTTCGCCGGCAGCGAATCTTTCCTGCTCGCAAACATGCAAAACGGCGGCGCCGGCTGCATCTCGGCCACGGCCAACGTCAATCCGGGTCCGATCGACAAGCTGTTCCGCGAATGGAAAAACGCCGACGCCGAAGCGCAGCAGAAAGCGCTGGATGTCGTGCGCGGCACTTTCGGCAACAGCAAGTATCTGATGATCGCAGCGCTCAAAGCCGGTATCGCGCAATACAGCGGCGACGATCAGTGGTGCACGGTGCGTCCGCCGCTGGTAGAGCTCAACGCCGAACAGCGCGCGACGCTCGCAGCCGAACTGAAAGCCATCGGCTTCCAGATGCCCGGACTTAAAGCCGCATAAAATAGTTTAATAAAATCAATAACTTATAAAATGTCCGTCAATGCGCCGACCACCGCCGCGCCGCTGTGCGCGGCGCCGGATTTCAAGCCGCAGGCGCCGAAGCTGAACATGCCGGCGCTGGCCTGCGACACGCACGCCCATGTGCTCGGACCCGCCGCGCAATACGATTATTCGTCGGCACGCGTTTATACGCCGCCCGACTGCGTGGCGAAAGACTACCGGCACATGCTCGACACGCTGGGCGTCACCCGCGCGGTGCTGATCCAGCCCAGCGTCTACGGCACCGATAACGCCGCGATGCTTGATGCGATGAAAGCCGATCCGCAACGGCTGCGCGGCGTTGCAGTCGTTGATCCGGCAATCAGCGATGCCGAATTAAAAACCATGCACGCGCTCGGCGTGCGCGGCGTGCGCGTCAACATTGTCGACGTCAAGGACCGCAAGCCCGGCTCACTGCCGATGGACATGCTGCGGCCGCTGGCCGCGCGCATCGCGCCGATGGGCTGGCATATGGAATTCCTGATGCATGCCGATGAATTCCCGGATCTCGACCGCAGCTTCGCCGATTTCCCGGTGCCCATCGTGCTGGGCCATCTCGGTTATATGAAAACGTCGCTGGGTATTGATGCACCCGGTTTTCAGGCCCTGCTGCGCCTGATGCAGGCCGGCAAGGCCTGGGTCAAACTCACCGGCCCTTACCGCATCTCCGGACAGCCGATGCCGCATGCCGACACCGTACCGTTTGCGCATGCGCTGTTAAAAGCCAATGCCGAACGCGTGATCTGGGGTACTGACTGGCCCCACGTCATGATGAAAGGCGCGATGCCCAATGACGGCGACCTCTGCGACCTGCTGTTGCAGTGGGTGCCGGATGCCGCGCAACGCGAACTGGTACTGGTCGCGAACCCTGCGCGGCTCTACGGTTTCTAGACCAGTTTTACTTCTTTCATGTATTGCAGCACCCCGGGATGAATCAGATCCCGGGTCGGCGCTGCCGCCAGCGTGTTGGCCAGCGTCGATTCAGCCGCCTGATCGAGTTTCGCCGTCAGTGCCGCCTGCCCCTGATGCAGGGCTTTCGCCAGCCGGTAGGCCACATCGTCCGGCAATGACGCACGGGCCAGCACAAAAGGCCATGACCCCACCGAATTGACCGGCCCTTGCTGCCCGGGATAACTGCCGGCGGGCATCGTCGTCTGTTTCAGGAATAAGTGTTTACCCTGGATGCGTTTGATTTCATCCGCACTCGGCGAGATGAAACGCATGCCCTTGGGATTGTTGGCGATGTTCATGAACGGCGGCCAGCCGACGCCGCCACCCCACATTGCCGCAGCCTCACCGCTGTTGACCAGGGGCGGGCCGTCACCGGCCTTTTCCAGCAGCCGCGCGTCGAAATCCTTTTTGATGTCGAGACCCAGGCCATCGAAAACATAACGCGCCAGCACGACAAATCCCGAACTGGATGCACCCCACACCACCGTCTTTCCGACAAGATCGCTGATGCTCTGGTACGGGCTGTCGGCGCGCACCATGAACATGCCAGCCTGCGAGTAGGTGGCATTGATGATGCGGATGTTTTTGCACGGCGCGCGACCGATACCGTTGATCGCCTCGTACGTCACCTCGCCGGTGGCCAGCGCAATGTCGAGCGAGCCGTCTTCGATACGGCCGACGTTTTCACCGCTGCCTTTGGTGTTGATCGGCTCGATGTCCAGCGTCGAATCAGTTGCATTCAGCACTTCCGCATAAGGCCAGCCATAGGCAGGGAAACCGCCACCGGGGGTTGCGGTGCCGAGCACGACTTTTGTTTTTTGAGCTGCCATTTCCTCAACCTCCTCCGGGAATCGAAAGGCGAATAGTAAACGCGATCCCGTGACATGGGGAGTTATCCGCTGTATTAGCATGACGGTATGAACCAAGCCCGCACCGCCCGACCCGGACGCATCGCCGCACTGGTGATGCTGGTGCTGGGTCCGCTGATCTGGCTGATGATCGGCCATGGCGCGCCGATCGCGCAGGACCGCGGTTACCACCTGTTCGCCGACACGCGCAGTTGCCTCGGCGTGGGAAACTTCGCCAACATTGCATCGAACCTGCTGTTCCTGCTGGTCGGCGCCGCCGGTGTTCTCGGCTGCTGGCGCCGGCGCGGGGGCGCCTGGCGGTCATGGCTGGTGTTTTTTGCGGGGGTCGCGCTGGTGTTTTTCGGATCCGCACATTATCACGGCAACCCGAACGATGACACGCTGGTGTGGGACCGCTTGCCGATGACCGTCGCTTTCATGGCTCTGTTCGCGGCTCTGGTCAGCGAACACCTGGAGGCGGGGCTAGAAATCCCGCTGCTGGCCGTGGCACTGGCCACGGGAATATTCAGCGTTCTGTGGTGGCAATCAAGCGGCGATCTGCGCATTTACATCTGGGTGCAGGGCGCACCGCTGCTGGCGATCCCCTATGTGGTCGCGGCGTTTCCCGGTCACCACACGCTGCGCCATTACCTGCTTTACGGCGTCGCACTCTACGTGCTGGCCAAGGCGGCTGAATTATTCGACCATCAAATTTACGCATCCACCGCCGGCATGATCAGCGGCCACTCGCTGAAACACCTGCTGGCCGCAGCGGCGGTTTTTTGCGTACTGCTGATGCTTCAGCGGCGTCAGAGTTTAACGCCGGTAGCCTCTTCCCAGTAACGGACAACTTCGGTCTGGTCGACGGTAGCGCCAACCTTGGTCACCGCGTCATCCCACAGTTCAGAAACCTTTTCGCCCAGCGGCACCGCCGCGCCGATGGCATGCGCGGTATTGACGGCGATCCGGACGTCCTTGGCAATGAAACTGAGCGCCATACCGGTTGCATATTTGCGATTGAGAATCTGCGGAATGATTTTTTTCTGGATCGGATGATTCCGGCCGGCGCACATCGGCACCAGCGCATCGGCCATCATTTTCGAGTCCAGTCCGAATTTTTTGCCGATGGTCATCGCCTCGATGGCATTGATCAGCGCGCAGGCGTTGACGTAATTGGCCAGCGCCTTCATCGCGTGCGCCGCGCCGACATCGCCGCAATGTACGATGCTCTGGCCCATCGCCTTCAGCAACGGCGTCACGCGTTCGACCAGTTCGACGCTGCCGCCAGCCATGATGTCCAGCGATCCGTCTTTCGCAAACAC
>JBIIZE010000152.1:0-5490 GCA_044346435.1 Burkholderiales bacterium | reverse complement strand
AGCAGCCGCGCCGCTTTAATTGCGACTGCGCGGTGCTGCGCAGCACGGCATTCTCGCCACCGCTTTCACCCGCACGAGTGATCTGATCACAGCTGGCGCGTTCGGCGTAGATCACCGCCACCGCAAGAAAGTACTCGGGCTTGTCCCGCGCCGCCAGTTGATCGAACACCTTCTGCGGCGTTGACGGATTGCGCGCCAGCGCCGCCAGCACGAAGGTCTGATACAGCTTGTATTCGAGATCGTCGCGAAAATCCTTCGGCGTGACGCCGGCAAGACGCTCTGCGATTGACGGCGTGATCTTCAGATTCTCGGCCACGCCCGCCACCCGTTCATAACCACGGTGGCCGGCGGCAATCTTCTCCAGAACCGCCACCGGTGTTCCGGGATTGGCACCGACCAGTGACACCAGACCGGGACTGCCATTCTGCTCCGCCATCGCTGTCAGCAGCGTCGCCGGCGTCGCCGGATTTTTCGCCAGCGCGATAAACACCTCTTCACCCCACAGCGGAACCCAGCGCTGGCTGGCCGCCATCAGTTCATCGGGCGATGACTGCGGGTCTTCAGCCACGGACAAGGCACTGCGATACAGCAGCACCGCGCCGCCGAACAGGACTGCAATCGCCACAAATACCGATGCCGTGTACACCCGCGCACTGCCCCAGGCCAATTGCCCCGCAATGACATCCGCAACCACCAGACCGACATACACCACCGCACAACCGACAAATGCCGCGATCGCCCCATAAAACGGAATCAGGATCAGGCCGATCGGCGCCGTGGAACTGGTCGAAGTAAACACCGCATAAACCACGAACACGGTGGCGAGCAGAAACCCGGCAAAAGCGCCGAGGGCATAGATCAGTTTTCGTGAACGAAGAATGGCAGTCATGACGGATTCGGAAATTCAGGCGACACTGTAGCAACAACAACAGCACAGACCAAATACGCCGCGGGCGACAGCAAAAAGCCGGGAACTCGCCCCGGCTTTTTGTTTTGCTTCACCTTGCAGAAAACGGTTACTTTTTCTTGACCGCCTTCTTCACCGGCTTGGCTGCTTTTTTAGCCGGCGTTTTTTTCGAGGCAGGCTTTTTCGTGGCGGCTTTTTTAGGTGCCGCCTTTTTCACTGCCTTGCCTTTGGCCTTGCCGCCCGCCGCTTCCTTCGCCGCTTCACGTCCGGCGATGCGGCCGAACACGGCACCGGACATCAGGCCGGTACCCAGAGGATAGTTGTAGTGGAACAAGCCACCGACCATTTCGCCACAGGTGTAGAGGCCGGGAATGGGTTTCCAGCCGGTCGAGATCACCCGCGCCTGCTTGTCGATCTTCAAACCGCCGAAGGTGAAGGTGATGCCGCCGGTGACGGGCCATGACACGTAAGGCGGCTTATCAAGTTTCTGCGCCCAGTTGGTTTTCGGCGGGTCGATGCCTTCGGTGTGCATGCCGTCGAGTACGGCGGCATTGAACGGACCGCCGCGTTCGCAGGCGTCGTTGTAATCCTTCAGCGTTTTCATGGCTTGTGCGTGGTCCACATTCAACTGCTTGACCAGACCTTCCAGCGTGTCGGACTTGAACGGTTCGCTGGTGGAGTAACGCGGTTCGAGCAGGTGCATCGTCTTCGCATCAAAGATCTGGTAGACGAGACTCTTCGGTTGCTTGAGGATCAGGCCGCCGTATTTGGCGTAGGTGAAGGCCTGGAAATCAACGCCTTCATCGACCCAGCGTTTACCTTCGACGTTGATCATCACGCCGTACGGGTAGGACAGGCGGTTGGTCTTGTCGGTGAGGTCTTTGCGGCCGTAGTCGGGCGCGCTGGCAACAATCGGAGTGGCGTGGCAGCCGCCCCAATGGCCCCAGGGCATCGCGCCGGCGTCGATCGCCATGCGCAGGCCATCGCCGTAGTTGAAGTTGGAACCGCGCACCTTGGCGTGACCCCATTCCTGGCCGAGGAAATGCGTGCGCCATGCAGGGTTGGTTTCGAAACCGCCGCTGGCCAGGATGACTGCGCCGGCCTTGATGGTCTGCAGGCCTTTTTCGCCACGCACCACCACACCTTTGACCGCGCCCTGCCCGTTCATCGACAGATCCAGCACATGCGCTTCGTAACGGATTTCGACGCCCATGTCTTCGCAGGTCTTGAACCACTGCTCCGACAGGCCGACGCCTTCGTGCACGGTGCGCACGATCGCCCCCTTGGGCCATTTGATCTTGTCGCCGACCCGGATGCCCATCACGGACTTGGCCAGTTCGAAGTGGTGTTTGCCGACGTCCTGCAACCAGCAAGTGGTGTCATAAGACTCGTCGATCAGCAGCTTCGACAGTTCGGGATCGGATTTGTTATCGGTGACGCGCATCAGGTCGTCGGTGAAGGCCTCGTGCGGGTAGGTCGGCACGCCGGCATGGAAACCCGGGTATTCGTCTTCAACATCCGGCACAAAACGGTCGATTTCGTCGGCATGGTTGAACACGAAGCGGAAAATGGCGCCGCTGAAGTGGGTGTTGCCGCCGCGCTGCCCCTTGGGCGCTTTTTCCAGCAGCAGAACCTTTTTGGCGCCGTTTTCGCGGGCCGATACGGCTGCGGCACAAGCAGCATTTCCGCCGCCGACAACGATCACATCATATTCCATTTAATGGACTCCTGATCACTTCTAGTTGGTCGATTGGCCCGGAAAAACCCCGTGGATGCGATGCGCAGACTGCGGAATTCACCAGTGGCGCGAGTATGCGACTGCCGATAAAAAGGTGTCAAGGAAGCGGGCATGGCTTTTTTAATGATATGTGGACTTGCTTTAAAGCAAGCGTTTGCAAAATCTACCGGTGGGTTAAACTGCGCGCATATCCAAAGGAGGATGCCCAAATGAACAACGACCGTCGCGCCATCGGCGCACCGACCCGCGAACTGGCGGACTGGATCAGCAGCCTCAAATACGAAGACATCCCGCAACGCACTCGCGAAGTCGTGCGCATCGCCATCCTCGACACGCTGGGCTGCGGCATCTACGGCTGGTGCACACCGTGGGCAGACATGATGCTGAAGTGGGCGCGTACTGGCGTCAGCGGCAAGGGTGAAGCCACCGTCTGGGGTGAAAAATCACCGTCCATGCGTGTCGCCGATGCCGCGCTGGTCAACGGCGTGGCTTCGCACGCTTTCGAACTCGACGATTATCACAACGCCAAACTGCATGCGGGCGCGGTGGCCGTGCCCGCGGCCATCGCAATGGCGGAAAAACTCAATGCCGACGGCAAGGCGCTGGTCACTGCAATTGCGGCGGGTTACGAAACCATGATCCGCTCCAGCCTCGCCTCCAATCCGTCGGCGACACGCCTGCGCGGCTGGCATATCACCGGCATCTACGGTCCTTTTGCTGCGGCCGCGGCCTGTGCCTCATTGCTGAAACTGAATCCGGAACAGACGTCATGGGCACTGGGTCTCGCCGGCACTCAAGGTGCGGGCACATGGGCCTTCAATGCCGATGGCACGATGAGCAAACGCCTGCATGCCGGCAAGGCTGCCCACTCCGGAGTGCTTGCCGCAGAACTGGCGGCACTGGGCTTCACCGGCCCGACGCAGATTTATGAATACGGCGACGGCGGCGTGCTCAAGGCGCACTCCGACGATTCCGACGCCACACTGCTGACCCGCGACCTCGGCCGTGTCTGGCATACCGAAACCAACTCGATCAAGCCCTACTCCTGCTGCGGCAGCACCCATGCCTATATTGATGCGGCGCTGGCAGTGCGCAACAAGATCGGCGCACCCTGGGATCTGAACCGCAAGGTGAAAGTCGGCCTTTCCAATGTAGTGGATGTGCAGTGCGGCTTTGTTTACGCGCCGGGCAGCGCGCTCAATGCGCAGATGAGCCTGCGTTACGTGATCGCTGCGGCACTGGTGGACGGCAAAGTCCTGCCGCCGCAGTTCACCGAGGAGCGGATGAAGGATCCGGCGCTGATCAAACTCGCCGCACAACTGGATTGCGAACACGATCCCAAACTCGATGCACTGTATCCGAAACATTTCGCCGGGTGGGTGGCCGCCGAAAAAGACGGCCAGTGGATACGCACGGACATCCTCAATCCCACCGGCTCCATCGACAATCCGGTCGACGCCAAAGGCGTCACCGAAAAATTCCGTGGCATCAATCCGCAGCTGCCGGTGGATGCCATCGCCAAAGTCGCGCTCGACATCGAGAATCACTCGGTGCGCGAACTGCTGGCACTCGCCGCACAGCGCAACTGAACATCCATCAAGAACAACAAGGAAAGCGGACCGCCATGGCCGTCAAAAAGATCCCGAACAAAAACCGCAAGATCGCCGTAGTCGGCACCGGCGCCATCGGCAGCAGCATCGGCGCCGACCTGACGAGAGCCGGACATGATGTAACGCTGATCGACCAGTGGCCCTCGCATGTGCGGGCCATGAAAACCAACGGTCTGCAGATCCAGTTCAAGGACGGCTCGCAGTTTCAGGTGCCGGTAAAGGCACTGAACCTGTGCGCGATGTCATCCGAACAGCTGGAATTCGACATCGTCTTTCTCGCCTGCAAATCGAACGACACACGCTGGATGGCTGAATTCATCAAACCCTGGCTGAAAGCGGACGGCTTCGTCGTCGGCGCACAGAATGGCATGAACGATGACGCCATCGCATCGATCGTCGGCCGTAACCGGGTGGTCGGTTGCGTCGTCGAGCTGCAGGCGGAGCTGTTTACCCAGGGCACCATCCAGCGCAACACCCTGCGCAAGGGCACCTGGTTCAGCGTCGGCGAACTTGACGGCTCACTGACGCCACGCGTCAAGGAAGTATCCGAACTGCTGGGCGAAGTCGGACGCTGCGATATCACCAACAACATCTACGGCGCGAAGTGGACCAAGCTGATTGCCAACACCATGACCATGGGACCGTTCAGTCTGCTCGGATTGCGCAACTTTGAAGCCTGTGATCTGCCCGGCATGATGGACGTGTCGGTACAACTGGGTCGTGAATCGCTGGCCGTCGGCACCGCGCTGGGCTATCGTATCGAGCCGCTATTCGGGTTGCGTGCCGATGAATTTGCGGGCTCCAGCGACGAAAATCTGATCACCACGATGAAAACGCTGATGTCGCATGTCGGCGGCGGCCGCACGGCGCCGATCCATGACCACCTCAAGGGACGCACCAGCGAAATCGCCTTCATCAGCGGTCTGGTGTCGGCCAAGGGCCGCGAGCTCGGGATCGCAACGCCGGCCAACGATGCTGTAACGGCCATCGACCACCAGATCAACCGCCGCGAAATCGTCATGGATGCGGCAAACTATGCGCTGTTGCGTGGCAAGATCGGCCTGCCGCCGGCATAGGCGGCGATCACCAAAAATAAATCCGGAGGAGCATCATGGGAACGCCTTTTAACCGCGTCGTTGTTCTGGTCTGCATGGTTGCCGCTGGCAGTGTCGCTCCTGCTACCGCCGCAACCTTTCCTGAACGACCCGTGCGTCTGCTTGCAGCCTCGGCCGCCG
>JBIIZE010000151.1:0-5498 GCA_044346435.1 Burkholderiales bacterium | reverse complement strand
TGCCGCCCATCTTGTTGTTAATCTCCCACAGGCCGGGCTTCATGTTCTGCGCGGCCGCGGGGATGGCGGGCAGGGCTAGGATGGCGGCAACGAGCGCGGTCAGCAGGGATTTGTTCATGGCGGTTCCAGTCGGTTCGGATGGATGGGATGGCCGCATTCTAGCCCTGATCGCGCATCCGGTCGGAACACGCGGAACGGCCTAGCCGGAGGCCTGTTTCAGGCGGATATCTACTTCACGCTCAACGTATTGCCACTCCGGCGATGCGCGCAGCGCGGCAAGCAGTTCATTGAAGGCGCCGGTATCGGCCGGTGCGAATTCAAACCAGGTGATGAAGTCGAAAGGTTCATCGCCGCCGAGATCGCGACAGTGGTGCAGCCGCCTTGCGATGGCGGGCAGGTATTTAAGTCCGATGGCGATGTGCTGCGACTGTTCTTCGAGAATGGCGCGGCGTTCGTCCTGGGTCAGTGCCCACCACGCGGCGTTCTTGCGGATGGGGATCAGCGCGGCATGAGTGGCCTGTGCCCGGCCCAGGCCCTCCTGTTTGGCAAGCAGCGCGATTTTTTCGCTGCGGGTGACGTAACGCTCGTTGCTGGTGATGCCGCGCAGTTGCCATGCGCCTTGGTCCTGCGATCCGTCTGCGGCATCCGCAACAACGTCGAGGCGCGGCGCCCAGGGCAGCGGATCGCCGCAGATGCAGATGTTGCGTTCAACAATCCACGGGCCGGTCCGGCCGGCGATGAAATGGAACAGTCGGGTGCTGGAGGGGGTGGTGGTCATGGTCTACTCGGTTTGTCGGGTCTGATGATGTATGTGTCGCTGAAGCAGCACCGGACTTACACGCAGAATCCGTGCCGGCTAGGGCGCATGGTGAGATACATACCCGACGCGATTTGGCGACGCGAAAAAAAGCAGATTAAAAACAGCTATTTATATGTAGTGCCTCGGGCTGTGGACTGTGCGGCGCCATGACCGATATTCCGCGGTATCCTCCTGCCACCTGTGCACCGTGAGCGTGCGCTGATAACAACAACGCATTCAAGGAGAGGTTCATGGTTCAAGCCGCGACCATCGCAGTCCAGCAGAACGTACCGGAGTTGAATTACAAGGTCGTGCCGGACATTTTCCAGATGCCGGAGGGCGTGAACTTCGGACCTTGTTCAGCGGTGGCGGTGCGCGCCAACGGCAACATTCTGGTATTCAGCCGCAATGAACATGCGCTGATGGAATTCAATCCGCAGGGCATGTACCTGCGCTCGCTGGGCCGCGGTGTGTTCGACAACCCGCACGGGCTGCGGCTCGATGCGCAGGGCAATATCTGGACCACGGATACCGTTGCGCACATCGTCGTCAAAATGAATGCCGAAGGCCGCATCCTGATGGTGCTGGGCGTGAAGGGCCGCGCCACCGACTGGCATCAGGCCGGGCATCTGCGCTGCTTCAACGAACCCAATGACATTGCCTTCGGACCGAAGGGCGAGTTCTATGTGACGCAGGGCCACGGCAAGGGTGAATCGCGCGTGCTGAAGTTCGCCGCTGACGGTACGTTCCTGACCACCTGGGGCGGCGAAGGCAAGGAGGCCGGTCAGTTCAACCAGCCGCATGCGGTGCTGGTCGATCCGAAAGGGCAGGTGATCATCGCCGACCGTTCCAACCAGCGGCTGCAGGTGTTTGATGCCGACGGAAAATTCCTGCGCGAGAAGGCGCATCCGGGCACGCCCTGCGGGCTGTGCCTGATGAGCGACAGCAAACACATCATGATGGCGCACGGTCACACCGGCCGCATCATGAAGCTCGATATGGATCTCAATCTGCTCGCCGCGACCGGCGGTCAGGGCAAAGGCCCGAATCAGTACGGCGAAGCGCATTACCTCGCGCTGGATGCGCAGGACAACATCTATGTCGCGGATTCGCTGAACTGGAACGTGCAGAAGCTGGTCAAGGCGTAAATCTCTGTAAATTATTGTTTTTATTGAATATTTATGGGTGCCCGCAGCTTCGGCAGCTATGACTATGTGATCGTCGGTGCGGGCAGCGCCGGTTGCGTGCTGGCGAACCGGCTGTCCGCGGATCCGACGGTGTCGGTGCTGCTGATCGAAGCGGGCGGCAACGATGACTGGATGTGGATCCGCATCCCCGTCGGTTACCTCTACTGCATCGGCAATCCGCGCACCGACTGGTGTTACAAGACGGTTGCCGAAGCCGGACTCAATGGCCGTGCGATCAACTATCCGCGCGGCCGCGTGATCGGTGGCTCATCGTCGATCAACGCGATGCTTTATCTGCGCGGCCAGGCCCGCGATTACGACGAGTGGGCGCAGTTGACCGGTGATCCAGGCTGGTCCTGGTCGCAGGTGCTGCCGGTGTTCATGGAAGCTGAAGACTACTGGCGCGGCGCCGATGAGAAGCACGGTGCCGGCGGCGAACTACGCGTGGAAACGCCGCGCGTGCAGTGGGACATCATCGACGCCTTCAAAAATGCTGCCGTTGAAACCGGCATTCCGGCGACGGAGGATTTCAATCGCGGCAACAATGAAGGCGTGTCGCGCTTTGAGGTCACGCAGAAAAGCGGCGTGCGCTGGAGCGCGGCGCGGGCCTTTCTGGATCCGGTACGCTCAAGACCGAACCTGACGGTGGTGACGGATGCGCTGGTGCATCGCGTGACCTTCGAAGGCAAACACGCCACCGGTGTCGAGTTCTCGCGCAACGGCGTTGTTGAACACGCATCATCAAAGCGCGAAACGATTCTGTCGGCGGGCGCGATCGGCAGCCCGCAGATTCTGCAGCTCTCGGGCGTGGGTCCGGCGGCCCTGTTGCAGCAGCATGGGATTGCGGTGGTGGCGGATCTGCCGGTGGGCGAGAACCTGCAGGACCATCTGCAATTGCGACTGGCGTTCCGGGTCAAAAACGCGGTGACGCTGAACACGCTGCTCGATTCGTGGTGGGCGAAAGCGAAGATGGCGCTGGAATATGCGTTCAAACGAACCGGCCCGCTGACCATGCCGCCGTCGCAGTTGGGCGCCTTCGCCAAATCCGATCCGGCGCAGGCAACACCGAATCTGGAATATCACGTGCAGCCGATTTCGCTGGACCGTTTCGGTGAGCCGCCGCACAAATTCCCGGCCTTCACCGCCAGCGTCTGCAATATCCGGCCGACGTCGCGCGGTTCGGTGCGTATTACCTCGAACGATCCGCGCGCGCATCCGGCGATTGCGCCGAATTACCTGTCCACGGACGAGGATCGCCGGGTGGTGATTGAGGCGATCCGGTTGACGCGGCGCATCGTGAATACCTCGATGGCACTGAAACCCTATGCGCCGGAGGAATTCATGCCGGGTCCGCAGTTTCAATCGGAAGCGGAACTGGTGCAGGCTGCCGGCCAGATCGGCACCACGATTTTTCATCCGGTCGGTACCTGCAGGATGGGGCGGGCGGATGACGCGACGGCGGTGGTCGATACCGAACTGCGGGTGCGCGGCATCGCTGGTTTGCGGGTGATTGATGCGTCGGTGATGCCGACCATTACTTCCGGCAACACCAACGCGCCGGTAATGATGATTGCCGAACGCGGCAGCCGTTTGGTGCAGAATGCCAAAAAAACCTGATCAGAAAAAAACTAATTGCTGGAATAATCGAATGACCGGAGGAGGGCATCATGAACAAACGCATCAGTCTGGCGGTGGCATTGCTGTGTGGGTTGGCGAGCGCGACGGCGGGGGCGCAAAGCGCCTGGAAGCCTGAGCGCAACGTCGAGATCATCGTCGGATCCAGCCCCGGCACCGGGACGGACCGCACGGCGCGCCTGATCCAGAAAATCTGGCAGGAACAAAAGGCACTGCCGGTTACCAGTACGGTAGTCAACAAGCCCGGCGCGGGCGGTGCGGTCGCCTGGGCTTATATGGCGCCGAAAGCAGGTGATGCCCATTTATTGCAGGTCACCTCCTACAACATCGTCACCAATCACATTACCGGCCGCAGCACGCTGAACTACACCGACTTCACGCCGATCTCGCTGTTGATCAGCGAATACATCGGTTTTGCGGTCAAGGCCGATTCACCGTACAAAACGCTGGCCGAACTGGCCAAGGCGCTGCGTGAAAACCCGGAATCAGTGCCCATCGGTACTTCCAGCACTGCGGGTGGTGCCAACCACATCGCTGCCGGTCTGCTGGCCCGGGCAGCGGGTGCCGACGTGAAAAAACTCAAAGTGGTCATCTACAACGGCGGGGGTGAAGCCCTGACCGCGACGCTGGGCGGTCATGTGGCCATCTGGGTCAATTCGGCATCATCGATTGCCGCTGCCTCGGCGGCCGGCACCATCCGCCCCCTGGCGATTGCTGCGCCGCAGCGACTGCCGGGGGCTTTGGCCAAGCTGCCGACGGCCAAGGAGGCCGGTTTTCCGATGGTGGCTGACAACTGGCGCCTGCTGATTGCCCCCAAGGGACTGAATCCGGCCCAGGTGGCCTACTGGGACAACGCCTTCAAGTCCCTGACCCAGAGCAAGGAGTGGAACGAGGATCTGGCGGCGGCGCAGATGACCAACAGCTATCGCAACAGTGCCGAAACCACGCGCTACATTGGTGAGGAATACGGCGATATCAAGGACATCCTGACCGAGCTGGGGCTGGCCAGGCCGGCAAAGTAAGCCGGGGGCGGGCGATCTGATTTGTAACAAGCTGTAACAGAACCGGGGTGGGCGTCGCCGGGTTGCGACACGGCATTTTTAAGAATATCGCCGCAAGCTGCTGTTTTCGTTTAGTATTCGGTCCACGCGATGGAGTGAGCAGGGGGTATCGAAGGAGACTTGCGGAGAATTGCAGCGTCTCCAGGTGTCAACCGATGAGCTGTCAGCGCGTTTTTCGGTTCCAGTGGCCTCAATCCGGCCGCCGTGTTCCAAACTTAATTAATGAGGAAATAAAATGACCAAACTTTTCGCCGCCATTATCGCTGCCGCTTTCGCCGCTGTTAGCTTCGGTGCCATCGCCGCCAAACACGAAGAAGGCATGAAGAAAGACGCGCCGAAAGCTGAAGCCAAGAAAGATGCGCCGAAAGCTGAAGCCAAGAAAGAAGAGAAAAAAGCCGACAAGAAGTAATTCTTCTCAGCTTGTGAAAGGCAGGGCTCCGGCCCTGCCTTTTTTATTGCCATTGCCATTGATGATTTCTCCATGTTGCTGAATACGATATTGCGTGTGCTCGCGCTGGCGCTGCTGACCGGCGGCAATGCGGTTGCTGAGCCGTATCGCCCGACCGACGCCGCAACGGTGCTCGAACGGCTGCCGATGAACCGGGGCGACGAGCGTGCACGTACCCTCGCTGCGGATCGCAGCAGACTTGCGGCGACGCCGCGTGATCCGGTGCTGGCAATGAAAGTGGCGAGCGCTTATTACGCGCTGGCCGGCGCCGAAGGTGATCCGCGTTACATCGGTTATGCGGAAGCGGCGCTGATGCCCTGGGTTGCTGATGTGAATGCACCCACCGATATTCTTTATATGCGCGCCAA
>JBIIZE010000150.1:0-5510 GCA_044346435.1 Burkholderiales bacterium | reverse complement strand
ACATAGAACAGCAGCGCGTCGAGCGACGAAAACACGCCGTTCATCAGGCCTGACAGGAACAGGAAGGCCGCCATGTACTGCGACACGCGCGACTCGATCACCTGCCAGCCCGCGGCAACCACCAGCACCGTGGTCAGGCTGTTCAACAGGATCAGCAACAGCGAAATGCCGTCGATGCCGAGATGGTAATTGGCGTTGATCGTATCGATCCAGGTGCGCATCTCGACAAACTGGAATCCGCCCTGCTGCAGATTGAACCCGGTGTACAGCGGGATGGTCACCGCGAAACCGATCAGCGCGCCGATCAGCGCAATCACGCGTGCGGCCTGTGCATTGCGGTCGCCGCCGGTCAGCAATACCGCCACACCGGCGATGATCGGCGCCCAGATGGCGAGGCTCAGTAGTGGTAATCCCTGCATCATCTATTCTTTTTCGTCGATTTCAGCGGATATAAGCCAATGTTAACAATCCGATAACGCCAAGGATCATTGCAAAAGCGTAGTGGTAAAGCCTGCCACTCTGTACCTTACGGGCCTCCGATGCGAACCACCCGACCAGCCGCGCCGAGCCGTTCACCATCACGTTGTCGATGATGGCGACATCGCCGCCCTTCCACAGGCCTGTGCCCAGCGCGCGCGAGCCGCCGGCAAAGAACCAGTCGTTGAAACGGTCGAGGCCGTATTTTTCCATCAGGATGGTCACCACGAAGCCCCACTGGCGGCGCAGTTTCGCCGGCATTTCCGGACGGACGATATAAAGGAACCAGGCCGTGGCCGCGCCGGCAACGGCCAGCCAGAACGGCAGCGTCGACAACGCATGCGTCATCATGCCGATGACGCCATGGAAGCTCTGGGCCAGGGCGGCCATCGCGGTATGCGCGGGATGAACCATGATCGCGCTGCCGAAATAGTTGCCGTAAACGAATGAACCGATCAGCCAGCCGGCGCAAACCGACGGGATCGCCAGCAATACCAGCGGAACCCATACCACCGCCGGCGACTCATGCGGCTTGTGCGCATCACCGTGGTCATCGTGATGATCGTCATGGCCGTGATCATCATGCGCGCCAGCCGCAGCCGCTTCGGCATCGGCCGCTTTTACATCGGGATCATGCGCATCGGCAAACCGCTCCTTGCCGTGGAATGCGTAGAACACCAGCCGGAAGGAATAGAAACCGCCGACAAACACGCCGGCCACCGCCAGCACGTAGGCGATCCCGGCACCCGGTACCGTGGCGTGGTGCAGTGCCTCGACAATGGTTTCCTTGGAGAAGAACCCGGCAAACGGCGGCAGGCCCGCGTTGGCCAGCGCGCCGATCAGCATCGTCATATAGGTGATCGGCATGTATTTGGCCAGACCACCCATCTTGCGCATGTCCTGCTGGTGATGCATCGCGATGATCACCGAGCCGGCACCGAGGAACAGCACGGCCTTGAAGAAGGCATGCGTGAACAGGTGGAAAATCGCCGCCGAGTAGGCCGAGGCGCCGAGCGCCATGGTCATGTAACCGAGCTGCGACAGCGTCGAGTAGGCCACCACGCGCTTGATGTCGTACTGCACCGTGGCGATCAGCGCCATGAAGAAGGCGGTGATCGCGCCGATGATCAGCACGAATGACAGCGCGGTTTCCGACAACTCGAACAGCGGCGACATCCGCGCCACCATGAAAATGCCGGCTGTCACCATCGTAGCAGCGTGGATCAGCGCGGAGATCGGGGTCGGGCCTTCCATCGAATCGGGCAGCCAGACATGCAGCGGGAACTGCGCCGATTTGCCCATCGCACCGATGAACAGGAGGATGCAGATCACCGTCATCAGCGACCATTGCAGGCCGGGGATCAACTCAATCGTGTTGCCCGACAGGCGGTCAGCGCCGGCAAACACCGCGGCGTAGTCCAGCGTGCCGAAGTACATCAGCACCAGCGCAATGCCCAGCAGGAAGCCGAAGTCACCGACGCGGTTGACCAGGAAAGCCTTAAGGTTGGCGTAGATCGCCGTCGGCCGGGTGTACCAGAAACCGATCAGCAGATAAGAGACGAGGCCAACCGCCTCCCAGCCGAAAAACAGCTGGAGGAAGTTGTTGCTCATCACCAGCATCAGCATCGAGAAGGTGAACAGCGAGATGTAACTGAAGAACCGCTGGTAGCCGGGGTCATCAGCCATATAGCCGATGGTGTAGATGTGAACCATCAGCGACACGAAGGACACCACGATCATCATCGTCGCCGACAGCGGATCGATCAGGAAGCCGATTTCAAAACGGATGCTGCCGGAAGCCAGCCAGGTGTAGATCGGGCCGTTGAACACATTGCCCGCCATCACGTCCTGATAAACGAAGATCGACGCCGCCAGGCAGACCACCATGCCCAGGATGGTGATGACATGCGCGGCACGGCGGCCGATGGCCCAGCCGAACAGGCCGGCCATGATCGCGCCGAACAGCGGCGCCAGCGGCACCAGCAGATAGAGTTTTTGCATCTCGGTCATGTGCGGCTCAGCCCTTCAACTGATCGAGGTCTTCGACATTGATGGTGCGCAGATTGCGGAACAGCACCACCAGGATCGCCAGCCCGATCGCCGATTCGGCGGCGGCGACGGTCAGGATGAAAAACACGAACACCTGACCGGCGGTATCGCCGAGGAAATGGGAGAACGCGACGAAATTCGTATTCACCGCCAGCAGCATCAGCTCGATTGCCATCAGCAGCACGATGATGTTCTTGCGGTTCAAGAAAATGCCGATCACCGAGATCGCGAACAGGATCGCGCCGAGGACCAGGTAATGGGACAGTGAAATCATGGTCAGTCCCCTTTTTTCTCGGCCGGCATCGAAATGATCTTCAGCCGGTCGTTGCGTTTGACCTGCACCTGCTCGCCCGGATCGATGTATTTGCCGTGTTTCCGGCGGCGCAGCGTCAGCGCGATGGCGGCGACAATGGCCACCAGCAGGATCACTGCGGCCAGCTCAAACGGATAGACGTAGTCGGTGTAAAGGAGCCGGCCCAGTTCCTTGGTATTGCTGTAGCCCGCGGGCGATGCCGCCGGACGCGGCGCATCCTCAAGACCGAACCACGGGCCGGTCAGCACCAGCGCCATCTCGGCCACCATCAGCAGCGCAACCGTCGCACCCACCGGCAGGTAGCTCCAGAAACCTTCGCGCAGCTTCTCGATGTTGATGTCGAGCATCATCACCACAAACAGGAACAGCACCATTACCGCGCCGACATAAACCAGCACCAGCGTGATGCCGAGGAACTCGGCCTCCAGCTGGATCCACAGCCCCGCCGCCGTACAGAAAGCCAGCACCAGGAACAATGCGGCATGCACCGGATTGCGCGCAGTGATCACGCGAAGCGCCGCGAAAATCAGAACCGCCGAAAAAAACCAGAAGATGAGTTCTTGAAAAGTCATTGTGTCTTGGCTTTATCGATACTTGGCATCGGCAGCGCGGTCCTGCGCTATCTGTTCTTCATACGCATCACCGATCGCCAGCAGCATCGGCTTGGTATAAATCAGGTCGCCGCGTTTTTCACCGTGGTATTCATAGATCCGCGTCTCGACGATCGAATCCACCGGGCACGACTCTTCGCAGAAACCGCAGAAAATGCATTTGGTCAGGTCGATGTCGTAGCGCGTGGTGCGGCGCGTGCCGTCCTCACGCTGCTCGGACTCGATGGTGATCGCCAGCGCCGGACACACCGCCTCGCACAGCTTGCATGCGATGCAGCGTTCCTCACCGTTCGGATAACGGCGCAGTGCGTGCAAACCGCGGAAACGCGGACTCTGCGGCGCTTTCTCTTCCGGATATTCGACGGTGATCTTGCGTGCAAACAGATAGCGGCCGGTGACGGCCATACCCTTCAGCAGCTCGAACAGCAGGAAGGTGTTAAAGAATTTGCCGATGCTCCGGATCATCATTTCCACCATATCCACAACGGGGTTTGCATCCAGGCGCCGAGTACGACGATCCACACCAGCGTTACCGGGATGAACACTTTCCAGCCCAGACGCATGATCTGGTCATAGCGGTAACGCGGGAAGGTCGCCCGGAACCACAGGAACAGCGACGCCACAAAAAAGATCTTGGCAAACAGCCAGCCGAAGCCGCCGGTGCCGAGCAGGCCCCAGGAGGCCGGGAACGGCGACAACCAGCCACCGAGGAACATGATCGCGGTCAGCGTCGAGATCAGGATCATCGCCGAGTATTCCGCCAGCGAGAACACGGCGAAGGTCATGCCCGAATATTCGACGTGGAAACCGACGATCTCGGATTCACCTTCGGCAACGTCAAAGGGCGCACGGTTGGTCTCGGCGACACCGGAGATCAGATAGGTGATGAACAACGGGAACAGCGGAATCCAGAACCAACCGAACACGCCGGCGCCGCTCTGCTGTGCCTTGACGATCTCGGCCAGATTCAGACTTTGAGAAGCCATCAACACGCCGACCAGCGAGAAACCCATCGCGATTTCATACGACACGATCTGTGCCGCGGAACGCAGGCTGCCGAGGAAGGCGTATTTGGAGTTTGATGCCCAGCCGGCAATGATGATGCCGTAGACGCCCAGCGAGGTCATTGCCATCAGATACAACAGTCCGGCATCGATGTTCGACAGGATCAGTTCCGGCGAAAACGGAATCACCGCCCAGGCAGCCAGTGCCGGTCCCAGCGCCATCACCGGCGCCAGCACAAACAGGAATTTGTTCGAGCCGGTCGGGATGATCACTTCCTTGACCAGCAGCTTCAGGCCGTCGGCGATCGGTTGTGCCCAGCCGCCGAGCCAGCGGATGCCGAAGAAGGTCACGCGGTTCGGGCCCTTGCGGATCTGCATATAGCCGATCAGCTTGCGTTCCCACAAAGTCAGATAGGCCACGCACAGCATCAGCGGCGCGACGATCAGCATGATCTTGACCAGCGTCCACACCACCGGCCACATGGGACCGAGCAGTGCCTGCGGATAAGCGAGCAGCGAGTCCAGCATCATGCACTCGCTTTCTGCGCCTGGGCGACGCGCTCCAGCACCAACGGCGCATCTGCTGCGCCGAGCGTTGCCGTTTCACCGCGCGCTGCAGCGATACGCACACAATCTGCGGGCAGTTTGTCATCAATGCCGTACGGCAGAACCGCAGTGCCGCCATCCTGCACCACGCGCAGCGCATCACCGTCACGCAGGCCCAGCTTGTCGGCGAGCGCACGGTTCATCGTCGCCACCGGCGGCAGCGCATCACGCGTCTGCTGCAGGCTCGGCGCACGACGCGCCAGCGCATCGGCGGCGTAGATCGGCGTTTCCGCAATCCGCACCAGCCCGGCAGCCGCATTCGGCAGCGCACCGACGGAAACATTTAAGTTGTTGTTTTTATTGAATATTTCAGCCTTTCCGTGGAGCGCTTCGCGCTGCGCATCTTCAGCACTGTCGTGCTCGAAGCCCGACAGGCCCAGCAGATTGCCCAGCACGCGCAACACTTTCCATGCGGGACGGGTTTCACCCAGCGGTTTCACCACGCCGGCG